>JAYTDP010000171.1:0-2302 GCA_043735865.1 Bdellovibrionales bacterium | reverse complement strand
TCAAAGTGACTTCGGATGAAGTATCAAGCGGCGTTCAGGGTTCGATCAAGGACACATACGCGGGTTATCCAAATACCGCTCAATTTCTATATAAGTTGAACGATCAATCTTACGAGACGCGAACTCAACTGCGAGCAGACTCACCGAATAAAGACGTCGACGAAAGTTTGGAAGTCCGCGTTTCTGTAAGTTACGCAAAAGACCGAGTCGTGCCTCCGAAAACCGAAGCCGCTCAGGCCATACAAGAATAATTATTTTATCTTTTTTAGCGGGGCCTTGGGCGGAATTTTCGCGCCCATTGGCTGCTTCTTTTTGGCAAGATCACGCCAAGATTTTCCTTCTCGCTCTTTCGCGTTGAGCTGAAAAAATTCGACCGCATGCCGATGATCCTCGTAATTTGTTGTAAACACATGAGTCCCGTCGTTGCGGCTCACAAAATATAAATTCTCGCTCGAGACCGGATTCACAGCTGCGCGCAGCGACTCTTTGCCTGGATTGGCAATCGGCCCTGCAGGTAAGGATGCCACAGTATAGGTGTTGTACGGAGTCGGGGTCAGCAGATCCGTGCGAGTGATATTGCGCTTTTCTTTTTTCGTTTGAAGCCATATTCCGTAAATAATTGTCGGATCGCTCTGAAGTCGCATTTTTTTCGCCAACCGGTTGTGAAACACGGATGCGATCATGGGCCGCTCTTCCGGGGCGCCCGTTTCCTTTTCAATCATGCTGGCGAGGATGACGTGCTCCTGGCGAGACATCTGAATAAGCGCCCCACTCTTTACTTCGGCATACGCAGCTTCGAATTTATCGAACATGTTGCGGATCAGGGTTTCCATTTTGGTATATTTTGTGACTGAGTAGGTTTCTGGAAACAGATATCCTTCAAGGGAGGGGAGCGCCTCCCCCGTCAGGTTTTTTACTAGTTCGCTATTCGTGGCGAGCAACAGAAATTCGTTTCCTCGGCCGGGCCATTTTTGGTTTAGCATGTCCGCAATCTCGAACATGTTGTAGCCTTCTGGGATCGTCAAAGCGTAATCGACAGACTTACCTTCGCTTAACACGGCCAAAATTTGTCGTGGAGTCATTCGCTGGTTCAAGCTGTATTCTCCGACACGAATACGCGTCGTGCGGTTCAAAAATTTTGCATAAAGCTTAAACTTAAATTCGTCTCGAATGAGACCCATCTCTTTTAATCGCGCCGTCGTTTGGGTAAAAGTCGAACCGGGTTCAACCTCGAAAATGACAGGACGGTTTTCGTTGCCCGCATCGGAGCTGATGAACGCAATGACCTGCCAACAGGCGAAGGCCAAAATGAGAGAAAGAACAGAAATGATGAGCGTTAAAAAATTTCGCATCTAAGCCTTAAAAGTATAACTCACAGTGGGCATAAGCTTCGTTCTATCAAACTCGGTTAAATCTTCGAGACTCGCAACGGGCACTGCACAATAATCGATCGCAAAATTTGCCGACGGTCGATCGTTACCGGATTTGCCCATTCCGCCGAATGGCAAACGACTTGAAGCCCCATTCGTGGTGCGATTCCAGTTGAGAAGACCCACACGCGCGTCGAGCAGAGCCTGTTCATAAAGTTCGCGACTCTTAGTAAATAGTGCGCCGACCAATCCGTACCCTGACATATTCACAATATCCATCGCCGAATCAAAGTCATCGACCGTGTAAACCGCGACGTTCGGGCCGAATATTTCATTTTTCTCATACATCGAATTTGGATTCGGCTGATCGATAACATGAATAGACGGAGTCACAAAAAAGCCCTCAGTATCGAGCTCCAGAGACTTCCCGCGCATAAGACTTTCAGCACCTTCGCGTTTTGCAATATCTTGAAAACGGAGATACTTCTCCATCGAATCGCGGCTGATAAGCGGGCCCATAAAAACCGGCTTGCTCCAGTGGCCGATGGTTATCTTCTTTGCGTTTTCGTGAAAATTCTCAAGAAAACGATCTCGCACTTTGCGATGGACGATCACTTTACTCGTGCAAGCGCATCTTTGCCCGGTGGATAAATAAGCGCCGATCAAAGTTTCGTAAGTCGCTTTTTCTAAATCAGCGTCATCCCAGATCACAGTCGAATTCTTTCCGCCCATTTCGAGCGCGAGAATTTTCCAATAATGTTCGAGAGTATCTTTTTTAATTTTTAACCCGACTTCGTATGATCCTGTAAATAGCACGCCGTCGACTTTGTCACTTTGAACAAGACGTTTACCGACTTCAATTTGCCCGTGAACCATGTTGAATACGCCGGCTGGAAAGCCCGCTTCGTGAAAACACTGAGCGTAAAATTGGC
>JAYTDP010000170.1:0-2131 GCA_043735865.1 Bdellovibrionales bacterium | reverse complement strand
AAAGCTCGTGATCTCCCCGGCGAACGACCATATCACCGCTCACCTCATTGTATGGGTATGAGCCAAAAGCTTTTTCGCCGTAGACCGTTAAGATCACATCCCCAGGCGACACTCCAGCCTTCTCAGCAGAACTTTTCGCGATCACTTTGTAGACGATAATTCGGCCGTCGATACCCCGCGTGCGAATTCCATTATCCCCTGTCGATTTGCCTGACCAAACAAGTTTGTCGTCTTCAGGCGAGTAAATTTCAAGGTGCGAAGATTCGAGCTCGGCAAAGCGTTGTCTCAAGATGTCCGCGACTTTTTCAGGGTACATCGAAGATTGCACACGAGAACGGTCAGCCATACATTTTTGAAACCAATCAGTAAGATGTGTGCTCCCCAAATAGTGTTTTAAATAGATTTGGCGGCAAGCGAATTGAAAGGCGCCGCTATAACGATGTCTTGAAGTTAAAGCGTAGAGAAGGCTGACAGCGAGAAGGCCGACAAATAATGCGGCGACAATTTTTTTTATGTGTGCGATTCGTTCGATTGAGGTCACGGATCACTTTATAAAAAAAAGGCCGGTACTTGACCAGCCCTTTCATAATCCGAACCCGGACTAATTGATATTAAGCTGCTTTTTTACGGCGAGCCATCGATGGATCGATATTGTACTGCTTTACTTTGCGGTACAAAGTCGCGCGACCGATTCCAAGTGCACGTGCGGCTTCTGTTAAGTTGCCACCGAAATTGTAGATTGCGTTTTGAATCGCAACTGCTTCAAGTTCGTTGATCGTGTGAACTTTCGAATCAGATGAATGATTCGATTGTGTGCCCGGAAACTGAAGGATCTTTGCGCCTTCAACTGTTTCAGCGCCTGCTACTAACGGAAGATCTCCGGTAAGAGCGTGTACAAAGCCTGGTTGCCCAGCTTGCTTGGACCATTCGGCTTTTGTGAAAGAGCGGCAAGTGCCACCTTTAGCTTCACAGAAAGCGCGTGCAGCTACTACGAAATCACTGTCGTCGCTGACGATAAACATTTTACGTGCCATTAGTTCCCCCAAATTGGTTCGAATCGAGTCAATTGACTCACAATGTACTTATCGGCGATTCATTGTGAGTCATGAGGAATAATTTGCCGAGACTTTCGATTAATCACCTAAGTCATTGATTTTATTTAAAATTAAACTTGTGCTAGACCTGAAAATCGCGACCGAAGCCCCGTATTGAGACGTCCCAATTCGAATGTCTCAAGGCGCCCATTTCAACTGTATTTGCGGTGAAAAATGAGCACTTGAAAACTGAAGCTAAGGCATTGCGGACTCAAGCCTTCGATTTCATCCGATACAAAAATTTCAATAATTTAAATATGCATTGGCGCAGAGAAATATTGATTTATGGTTCCCCTAATCGAGGTGTTTATGTTTTCTTTCAATAAATCTTTTGCGCTTGTTCTTCTCTTAATGGGTACCGCCCCACTCGCGTCGCACGCGGGCACTTACAATACTTGCACCGAAGTTGGGAACCCCAAATCTGGCGTTTACTTCGACCAAGGCTACGCAAAAACGTCACCGAACAGCAGCGAGCACTTCTACGAAGACATGGTTCTCGTGATAAACGGAACTTCTGAAACGTATAAAATCGGCGGAGACAATCTCTACCGAGCGGCCTGCGAACTACTTCTGTCCGGAACCAATGAATTGAGTTTGGACCAATCCCATTATCGCGTTTTCGACAGAAAGTACGAGCATCATAACGGCACGATTATCGAGCTCAGTTTCGACTTAAACAACAAGTCAAAAATAAATGGACACGTGAAACGAACGTTAAGCAATGGCACATCAATTTCTTTAGATCTCAATTGCGAAAAATAAATAATTAACTAAGGGGTTAAAAAATGAAAACACTCATGATAATCGCAGCTACTGCTCTCATGTTCTCTACGGCTCACGCTTCAAGCGTAACTGAATATGCTGCTGAAGTCGGCGTTCAAGCTATTGCGCGTGATGTAGTTCAAAAACGACTTGTTCCTGCCGCAGCTCGCGCAACATTACGCCTCGCTCTTGAGACGGGCCGCGCCACACTGGGGAAAATGCAATGCGACCGTGCACTCGGTACTGACGTTTGCGTGATGGATGTCATGGTTCTC
>JAYTDP010000169.1:0-2351 GCA_043735865.1 Bdellovibrionales bacterium | reverse complement strand
CTGTACATTCCGCCCGAGAAGGCCTCGGTCTCTTTCTGGATATCGAAAAGCATGATGACCATTACGAAAAGAACCATCACCGCGCCCGCGTACACGATCAACTGAACGGCCGCTATAAATGGCGCCTGTAACAGAAAATACATGAATGCGAGGCTCACCATCGTTACGACTAAACTCAAGGCCGAATAAAGAGGGTTCGTATGGAGAACAACTGATAGCGCAGAAAAAACGATGAGCGCCGCTAAAAAATAAAATAAAAAAGCCGTCATTACATCCTCACCAAAGTCATAATTACCGCGGTTACGACCACGTTCGCGAGTGCCCATGGCAACATCGTTTTCCATCCCAAATCCATCAGCTGATCGTAGCGGAACCGCGGGATTGTCCAGCGCACCCAGATAAAAATCCACAAAAAGATCGCAACTTTAAATAAGAAAACGCCATGGAGAATAAAGGCCGTCAATACAGACGAAAGGTTATGAGAAAACCCACTACTAAAGAAAAACTCTGTAATGCTCTCGGGCGGAACGCCGGGAATTAAATATCCGCCGAAGAAAAGCACCGTCGCAAGCGCAGAACCCACAAGCATATGGCCATATTCGCCGATGTAGAACATGTTCATTTTCAGGCCGCCGTATTCTGTGTGATAGCCGGCGACGAGCTCTGCTTCTGCTTCGGGCATGTCGAATGGAAGTCGATTGGTTTCAGCAAAAATCGCGCAGAAATAAAGTATGAAGCCAATGGGTTGATAGAAAATTCCCCAGTTCGGCAAGAAACCGACCGACATCTCTTTGCCACCCATAAAGAACGTGAGCGGCCCCATTTGTTTGGTGATCATTTCTTGAAAATCGAAAGTTCCGTAGAGAAGCAAAATTCCGACGAGCGAAAGACCAAGCGCTAGCTCATACGAGATCATTTGCGCGCTAGCGCGAAGGGCGCCGAGCATCGCGTATTTATTTTGCGAGCCCCAGCCGGCCATTAAAATGCCGTACGCCGCGAGAGACGAAACTCCGAGAACGAATACAATCCCGATTCCCAACTGGAAACTTTGGAAATCAAAATGGTAAGGGCCCCATGTGCTGCCGAGCATAAGAAACGGTTCAATATTAATCGGCATCGAAAGTGGAATCGCACCGAATGCAACCGCCCCCGGAATCATCGCCATGACCGGCGCGCCATAATAAAGCGCGGCACGTTTTTTTGCCGGAGAAAAATCTTCTTTGAAAATAAACTTCACGGCATCCGCGATAAGCTGCGTAAGTCCGAGCGGGCCGATTCGGTTCGGTCCTAATCGATTTTGGATAAATGCAGAACCACGACGCTCGACCCACACCAGAAGAGGCACAATCTGAACCATCATCACGAAGATAATGATCATTTTTAAGACGTTAACCGTTATTTCAAAGACATCTGTTCCCATGAATTATTCCCACTCGAGAGCGCGTGATTTGATCTCCCAAACCAGGCCGTAGATAAAAACTAAGATGAAAAACCCCATAACGCCGAGAATATAGAATCCCTGACCAGCATCGAGAAATTCGCGGAAAGTCGTCGCCCACGGGTACATAAAAATGATTTCGATATCAAAAAGGATAAACAGAATAGCCGTGAGATAAAATTTAACCGGAATTTTCGTGTGCCCAGTCGATTGCTCCGGCAGGCCGCACTCGTAAGCTTGATATTTCACCGGGTCTATCGGAACTTTCGGTCCGAAAAGCCCCGCCACCCAAACGAGTAAGAAGCCGAATACAGCCACAAAAAGAAAGAGCGCAATCACTGCAAACAAGGGCGTCATACTTATCCTGTGCCAGACAAAGTTGTTTATTATTTAGTTCACTCTTTTTACCTGTTTAGTTATACAAAGGGCTTATGATTAATCCAACTCTTTTGAATACTTACGCTTCAGTTGCAATGCGACATTGGGGCTCATGAAAGAAGCCGGTCCGAGCTTCGCAGCCGTCGAAACTTTTCCACTGCATTTTCAACATATTCTCAATCGGCAGATGGAGATTTCGTCGCAGCCAATTCAAATTTCGGGTGTCCATTCGACCGTTGCGCTAGGTCCGCTCCTCACGCAAAGACAAGGTGCGATAGCGAAGAGTCCGCACATCGTTATTTGCACCGATGAATCTGAAGTTTTGCGCACTGAAAAAGCGATTCGCGCGATTGACCCTCAAGTGAAAGTCTTTGTTTTGCCATCGTTCGATGTTGGAATTTACTCCACGCTTTATCCAAATTCAAAAGCCATCGCCGCTCGTATTCGATTTTTATACAATGCCTCCAAAGCCTTGCCGGGACAGGTTTTCCTAGCTCATGCCGAGAGTATAATGCAGAAAACGCTGCCATACCGT
>JAYTDP010000168.1:0-8263 GCA_043735865.1 Bdellovibrionales bacterium | reverse complement strand
ATATCGTCGGGCAAGTCCGTTGCCTGGCGATAATCAGAAATGCTTGTTTTGAGATTCGAAATCCGTCCATCTACGTCTTTTTTATCAGTCGCCATTTGGCAGATCGATTTAATAAACCCACGCTCGCCCCATGCTTTGCCATCGAGATTTTTTAGGTCGACGATGCCATCCGTGTAGAAGAGAATTGCGTCTCCCTTATTCAGCTGCACTTTGCCTTCTTCGTAAACACTGTCGCGTTTGTCGCCCAAACGAGCGCCACCCACATCAATTAAGGGCTCAAGGTTCTTCTTCGTCACTTTGCCTTCAGCGGCACGTATCATATAAGGAGGTTCATGACTGGCATTTGCGTAAGTCATCTCACCTGTCTTAAGGTCCATAGAGGCGATAAAGAAAGTCATGAGAATGCGACCCTTGGTCGTTTCAGCGATTGCGCGATTTAAAATCTCCATCGCTTTGCCTGGAGTAATATTCGGAATGCTCTCGATGATCGTCGCCGCCGATTTCGCAGCACTTGTGACCATCGCGGCCGGAGCTCCGTGCCCCGTTGCATCGCCGATCCAGAGGAACATGCGATCACCGACCATCGAATAATTCCACCAGTCGCCGCCGCACTCACTGGCCGGCTCGAAGTGACCAATAATATTAAAGTCGCCGATTTTTGTTTTAGATGCTGGGAAAAGCGTTTCTTGAACGAGCTTAACAGTTTCAAGTTCGCCTTCCATGCGGGCTTTCGCTTTCGTTTCTTTCATTAGGCGTTCCATTTCGCCGGCCATGAAATTGAAACCGTCGGCGAGACCGCCAACCTCGTCGTTAGAAGTTGATTTAACGCGCACGTCGAACTGCCCTTTGGCCATCAATTTTGTCGCTTCGAAAAGCTGCGACAAAGTCGATGTTAATTGAATTGAGGCAAGGAGTGAAATGATCACGGTCACTGCAATTAGGCCGACAAAGAAAATCAAAGATTTCACGATCAAATTTTGAACGGCCTTTAAAGCTTCATTTTTATCGACAACCGAAGTCACGTAGAGCTGACCCACGCCAACAGCTGCGTAACCGACGATTTGTGGGCGATCCCCGCCGATTTCGCGAGTTCCTTCTGGAAGCGCGCTCTCTAATACCGGCTTAAAGAAATCCTGAGGGAATTTTTTTGACGACCCAATTGTGATATCCCCTTTTTTATTGAGGAGATAGCTTTGATAGAGGGGTGAAGCCGAAAAGGACTTATATAGATCGGCACTTCGATAGAGCCCGACGAAGATCGTGTGGTCTGCCGACGCCGGGTCGCCAATCAAGAATGAGATGATGAGGTGGACTTCTGAGTTCTCGAAAGTTTTGAGAACCTGGCCCACCGACACGGTCTGCGCACTAATCGATTTCAGTAGACGTTCGTCTTGAAGGAATTGCTTTGCCGAAGGATTGTCACGTTTCAACTCGGCAAGGCGAGCATATTGCCCATCTGGACCGCGGCGGTATAAAACAATCGCATCGAGACGTTCGGACTTACCGAACACATCCATGGCGACATTGTTAAACTTGCGCTCGGTTTGATCGAAACCACCGGCGATGAGGCCAGCTTTCTCCAAGAAAGTATCTACTTCCATTCGAATTTGCTGAGCGAGGGATTTTGCCATGGCAGCGGATGAATCAAGAACGTACGGAAGTTTATCTTTTTCGAATTCTTTCGCGGCGATCACAAGATACACCGATAGACTCACTAATGGAATTAGCGTCAACAAGAGCAGGAGCTTGTACTTTAGAGAGAGGCCTATCTTTTTGTCTTCCATGTCACAGGACCTATCGGTCAGATCGTCTATAAAGTAGCCAACTCGCGACCAAATCTAGACATAGGACAGTACGCTTAAGACTTTTGAAGGCCGAAAAGGACTTTGAAGGTAAAGCCCTATGATTTTCAAACGTTACGAAAAAACCGATCGCAAGATTTTGGCCACCGCATTGGTGCTCCTGTTGCTTTCGCTTTTTATGATTGTGAACGATGGATGGGTTTACCGATTGACCGGTGCCGATGTCGGCGCTCTCGAACAAATCGGCGAAGTAAAAACCGTTAAGAACGACGTTCGCCAACGACACCAAATTGCGTTCACTTGGTCCCCGCTTCAAGTCGAAAATACAGTTTATCAAGGCGACAGCATTTTCACCGGAAATGAATCGGGCGTCGTCATTCGAACCAAAGCCGGGCAAGAGATTACCGTTGCACCGAATTCTCTCGTCATCGTAAAAACAAAGGCCGATCAAATTTCTATCGACATCGGATTCGGGTCCGTCGAGGGTAAAGTCGAAAAAGGGCAGACTCTTCGAATTACATCGAACAACAGCGTAACTGAACTCCAGGGTAATGGCGCAACCGTTAAAGTCGACGCCGGCGACGGCAAAAAACTTCTTTTAAACGTTCTTGCGGGAGAAGTGAATGTGTCATCGAGCGACGGTTCTCGAACGTTGCGACGTAATGACGCTACCGAGATTGATACGACTGGTGATTTTGGTACGCCTAACAAAACCGGCGTAAAGCTTTTGGCACCACTTGCAAATCAAAGATTCCGTTACGCACCCGACAGGCCGGTCGAATTTCGCTGGAAGCTAGCAAAAAAATATCCACGCACAAAACTTCGCGTCTCAACCGATCCCGAATTAACACAAGCTCTGATCGATGTAAAAGTCGACGACAACTTCTATACGGCTTACAACTTGCCGATCGATGTGCCTCTTTATTACCAAATTATTTCGGATGGCGCAGTCAGCGAAAAAACCAATTTCTTCGTAGTCGGAAATTCTCCGGCGCAATTAGTGTCGCCACAGAACGGCCAGCACATTTTCTACGATGCTGCGGCTAAAACCGAAAACGCCGGCGCGGCAATTGACCTCCAATGGGCTGGCGGATCTCCCGCCCTGCGATACGAAATCCAACTCGCCACATCGCCGGTTTTTATCGATGCGAAATCGTTTAAATCCAAAGACACGCATTATTCTCTCGGGATCGTGCCTCGTGGAACCTACTTCTGGCGCGTTCGTTCACTTGATTACGCGGACACCAAATTCAGTGAAGCGGCGAATTTTCGGGTCGGACCAGAGCCGACGCGAATACTCTCAACTCCGCTTCTTGACGTGGCGTCGAAGGAATATCTCCTCGATACAAAAATTAACAATATGCAGCCCGAGAAGGTTCATAAGCTTCGCAATAAAGCCGCACTTGCACTCGTCGAGCGCTCGCCACTCTTGAAGTGGAGTCCGGTTTCCGGTGCCAGCGATTATGAACTTGAGGTTTCAACTCGTCGAGATTTCTCGAATATCGTTTTAAAGAAAGTTGTAGCTGGAACAAGCTACTCGTGGAAGACGACACACCTGGGCGATTATTATTTTCGAGTCCGCGCCCACAACCAACTTTACAAAGAAGGTCTCTACACTGCGGCTAAAGAAATGGTCGTCCAAGTTGCTCCGCCGAAGTCGATAGCAAAAGCTTTGACCATCGATGAAGTTCCTGACCGTGCGCTTCTGAATGCGCCTCCACCACCGCTCGAGCTCGCATGGAATCCGACCATCTTGACCGAATCTTACCAAGTTCAATTTTCAAAATCGCCTGATTTCAAAGAAGCTCTCGAGTTCTTTACAGATAAAAGCACGCGGAAAGTACAAATCAGCAGTCTGGGTCAATACTTCTGGAGAATCCGCTCTCTCGATTTGAAAAAGGCTCCGATCTCACCTTGGTCAATAGCAAATTCAATCGAATTTCAGCGCGTTTATAAAGACCCGGCACTCTCGAGCCATCTCCTTGCGATTTATCCTAGACAACAAGACTCCCTTGTCATCGTTGGGCAAGGCGAGAGCGAAGTGAGATTCCAGTGGTCGACTCCATACAAAGACGCGACTTACCATTTACAAATTTCGTACGATCTCGATTTCAAAACCGTCGCTTATGATCAAGTCGTAAAAAATAATTTGTTTGTCTTAAAAGACCGCTTGCAAAGCAGTGTCGTCTATTGGCGCGTGCGTGCGGAACAAGGGACAAAGCTGTCTGATTGGACCGGGGCAAATCGTTTCTTGGTCAGCTACGAAGGCTCGCCTTTCGACTTCGAAACTTCTGAGATGTTATTTGCGGCTCGCGGAAAAGCACGTGAGCGCCAGCAAGAACTTTTAGCTGAAACGAAACGCCAGCTCGCGCAACTTCGTACGCCGGCTTCCAAAATGGATTGGCAGCTCGATACTCCACAAATTACGTTCCCATATCCAAATATGCTTTTGGCTTCGAACTTAAGCCCGGATATCACTCAAGCGGAATTGAACAAACAAAACATTGAAAAGTTCTATACCCAAGTAAAATCTTTCCCGACGTTTACTTGGAATAAAGTGTCGGCTACCGAACGCTATTTCATTGAAATCGCGCGCGACGACAAATTTAAAAATGTGGTTATTAAGGCTCCGACGTTTGACCCATATTACCAGTGGGAAACCGTCAGGCCGGGCCAATTCTACTGGCGTGTACAAGCTTTTAATGATCGCTACACTCGATCTAATTATTCGGAAGCGAAGTCCTTCCGAGTTGAAGTGGATGCTCCGACCTCGCAAAGTCAGGATCTCTTTGTTGAAGTCTTCGATGAGCCACGCGAAATGTGGGGTGCCCCTGCTCCATTCAAATTGCAATGGTCACCGGTTATTTTTGCTCGTGCCTACGACGTTGAAATTTCAGAAAATCCAGATTTCAAATACAGCAAGACCTATCGAACTGACAAAAGTGAATATGAAATGAAAGTTCCTTACTCAGGATTATATTATTGGAAAGTAAAAGGTTTGAACGAGTACGGTATCACAATTGGTGCATGGTCCTCTCCTCGCTCGGTCGAGGTCATCCAAACCACTCGCATGCCGGCTTCAGTTGATCAATTGACCGGCCTCTTCCCGAAAGACCGGACTATGGTCTTTGTGGGTAAAGGGGAAATGCGATTGCCATTCCATTTCGTAGCACCGAAGTCTGGATCCGGGAAGTACCGGGTTGAGGTTTCAGACTCAAAAGATTTCCGACGAATTCTTTCAAGCGGAACTTCTACCGACCGGAATGTCGTAAGGCTCAGTTCGGAATGGCCTGACGGAAAGCTGTTCTGGCGCGTAAAACGTGACGATGGAGTAGCAACTGGACGTTCTCTCTCGAGCGACGCGTCTTTAATTGGCCCGACGCTTTCAAAAATTTACGAATTTATTTTGAAAAAAGAGCCGCTCCCATATCAGAAATGATAGAATATCGAAATGCTTTCAGAAATCACGATTCGACGAGTACTTGATGCCGGCCTCTCCAACGGGGCCGATTTTGCCGAAATTTTTATTGAGGATACCTACTCAAGCGTTCTCACAATTATAGATTCGAAACCCGATCGTGCTGTTGTAGGTCGCTTACATGGCGCAGGCATTCGCTTATTCTATGGACATGAAGTGATTTACACGACGACGAATGATTTGAGCGAAGCCGGTTTAATTAAAGCGGCGAAGGTAGCGGCACAAGCTAAAAAAGGCGAATCCGCAGTTTTACCGACTCCCCTGCTCGTGCAGTCGCGTTTCGATTCTATTCACGAATATGGCAAACGCCCGTGGGAGCATGATCGCAATAATAAGTTTCGCATTTTAAAAGAGCTCGATACATTAGCGCGAGCGCGTAGTTCGATGGTGACTCAAGCGCAACCCATCCTTCAAGAAAAGTGTCAGAAAATTTTGATCGCGAATTCGAAAGGGCTATGGAAAGAAGACGAGCGCAATTGGTCGCGACTCGCATTGACGGTGAACCTTGAAGACAAAGGCGAACGTTTCGAATCGAGCGAACGCGGCGGCGACCTAATGACGACAGAATTTGTGGAGTCAGTGGATCTTCGAGATTTTGCTCATAAGGCCGTCGATCGAGGAACTTTACTAATTCACGCCGATTATGCGCCGGCCGGTGAAATGCCGGTGATCATCGATAATGGTTTTGGTGGAGTTATCTTTCACGAGGCTTGCGGTCACGGCCTTGAAACGACCTCAGTTGCTAAAGGTGCTTCGGTTTTCTGCGGGAAGCTTGGCGAGAAAATCGCCGAAAGTTGTGTCACCGCCATCGATGATGGAACCTTGGCAAACAAATGGGGCTCAATTTCCATCGATGACGAAGGTCGCCCGACTGAAAAAACTGTTTTGATCGAAAATGGAATTTTAAAAAGTTACATGGTCGACGAAATGGGCTCGCGTAAAACCGGTTTCGCGCCGACGGGCAGCGGCCGTCGCGAGTCGTATAAGTTTGCTCCTACTTCCCGCATGAGAAATACATTTTTCGCACCGGGCAAAGAAAATCTCGAAGATATGATTCGCGATATTGATTACGGCCTTTACGCAAAAGATATGGGCGGCGGCAGCGTAAATCCAGGTACCGGCGATTATAATTTTGCGGCCAGAGAAGCTTATATTATTAAAAATGGAAAAATTGAGAAACCAGTCAAAGGGGCTACGTTGACCGGCCGAGGTATCGATACGCTTTCGCGAATTACTAAAGTTGGTCATGATATGCAACTCGCTATTGGCATGTGCGGCTCGGTGAGCGGAAGCATCCCTACGACCGTCGGCCAACCTGCTATTTTAGTTTCAAAAATTCTCGTCGGCGGGAGAGCCAGCTAATGCTTGAAAGATTAGATTCAGTTCTCTCAAGTTTGACGGCGCGAGCAAAGAAAGATGGCGCGGAAGCCGAATTACTCGCGACCGCTCGTGAAGGCCTCAGTATTTCCACCGAAAATCAAAAACTCGGTAAGTTTACTTCAAACCTAAGTTTAGCTGCCGGCCTTCGCGTGATTAAAAACGGCGCTGAAGGTTACTGCAATACGGAAGACTTAAGTGACCAGGCGATTTTGTCGGCTTATCAAGAAGCGCTAGAGAATGCGCAGTTCAATGCGGACAATGGTGTGGCTGACCCGGATCTGCGAATGATCGGCCCGCAGTCGGGTTATCGCGAAATCGTTCGGCCCGATGTTGAGATAGATCCTATGCACATCGAAAGTAAAATTAAACAAGCCATCGAACTTGAATCGGCATGTCTCGCTCTCGATAAAAGGGTTTCGGTTGTTGCATACAATGGGCTCGCAGAACAACGAGCCGAAGTTCGAGTGTTCAATACGAATGGCGTTGACCGCACGTACCGCGATTACCATATGTCGGCTTATGCCTACCCGCTTGCTAAGTCCGGCGAAGAATCCCGTATGGCCGGCGAAACTTTTATTTCGCGCGATCCATCTTCCTTTACTCCGGGCGTGCTCGCGAAAATTGCGACTGAGAAAACTTTATTGAAGCTCGGCTCAAAGCAGCCTTTGACTGGCCGTTACCCGGTTTTGCTCGAGCGAGAACCCGCGCAAGCTTTGATCGGAATGTTTTTGGATTACCTTTCTGGTAAAGCCATCTACGACAAACTTTCGGTCTATGCGGGAGACTTGGACAAACCAGTCGCGAGTCCGGCATTCACTTTAATTGATGATCCATTTCTTGATGCCGGTTTGGCGTCGCAGCCTTTCGACAGCGAGGGTACTCCTGCTCAAACGCTCACGCTGGTTGAAAAGGGTATTTTGAAGTCCTACTTATTAAATTCGATTTACGCACGAAAGCTTGGCTTAGCAAATACGGCGCACGCAAGTCGTTCGCCGACCGGGACTTTGAATATAAGTGCAACCAATGCCGTCGTGAAGCCGGGCTCGAAAACTCGAGAAGAGTTAATCGGTCAATATGACGAGCTGATCGTCATTACCGATATCACGGGCCTTCACGCAGGGTTTCAGCACGGGTCATCGGACTTCTCTTTTCAAGCCGAAGGCGAACAGTGGCGCGGCGGCAAACGTGTTGGGCCTCTGAGCGATTTCGTCTTGTCTGGGAATTTGAAGGACATGATGACGAAAATCATCGCCGTTGCGGCATGGCCCGCGGGCGGCCCCAAAGTCACAGACAGCGTTGTGACGCCTGAACTATTGATCTCGGAGCTCTCTATTGCTGGCCGTAAAGAGTAATTGCCCAGGTCTGCCTTACTAATTTACAAAGTACCGAGTACGCGCTGATCTAGCGGGGTCCGAATGGTAAACGAACTCCAATTACCTTTGGAGGTTTTTATGAATATCGCAAAACCAACACTTTTCGCCTTTTTGCTTATTTTCGTTTCGCTCTTTGCAGCTTCTCAATCGGCATTTGCAACGAACACTTTATTTTCTAAGATGGATCCCAAATTAAAATCGGAACTAGTCGCCGCATTGTCTGACGTCTT
>JAYTDP010000167.1:0-5332 GCA_043735865.1 Bdellovibrionales bacterium | reverse complement strand
GAATTCAACGTGTAGACGCGCAAGAGGTTGTTCGCGAAGGTAACGCCATAATACACCGCAGGCGGAGTGTGGAATAAATTCTCGAGAACTAAGTTTTTGCTCTCGTGATTACCGCGAGCTGGAATTATCGGAATCATACGGCCATCGGAGCCCGTCGTCAGCTGCCAATCCGCCAGCCATTCGGCCCATTGCGAATCCGAACCCGCCGAAGTGTAGTCGCCGCCGAAGATGACCGCATTTGGTCGAAGTCGAGAAACCAGCGCATCCGCTTGCTGTCGCGGTTGGCGGTTGGTTCGAGAATCCCCGCCCACTACCAGAGATAGTCGGGCATCATGTGACGCTGAAGCCGTTTTAAACCAAAATCGTTTGCTAACAGAAGTATCGGCCGTCACCACAAAATAATAATTTGTGTCGGGAGTAAGCCCCTTTAGATCGACAAAGTAATTTTGCAACCCGGCAAATTTGTTCGTCGAGTTCGGCGTCGCCGACAAAAGATACTGTCGTGGGTCCGTTCCCATGTCTTTTGGACCATAGTAAACTTTGGTTTCCTTGATGCGTGCACCGGCCGGGGCACTGTAACCAATCGTCATCGTGGTCGACGGGTCGTCGAGTAAAACAAGCCGGTAGTAGGTCGTGCTCGGAGCTGATCCTGAAGTCGAGAATCCGCGATGCGCGACCGTTAAGAAAAGAGACAGAACTGCAAACGCAAATACTATGCGCAGTCTTCGAAAGTTCATCCATGAACTCCTTAAGCGATGTGTTGTCCTAAAATTTTAATGTAGTCGCGGAGGGGCAACAAGTCCGGCGGGCCCGAACCTATCCCTTATCTAGATTAAACTTTGAGCTTCTCGACTTCGGCCAAGTACTTTTTCGTGGCTTCGGGTATTTCTCTCCACAATTTTACGGCGAAGAAAAGACCGAGCAACGAGAATGGCATGAGAAACGCGGGCCAATAGTGCCAAGTATCTTTGGTGATGATCGCACCAAGAACGAATTCTTGAAATGATGAACCCAATTTCGAAAACCCGTCCGCGACGCCCGTTGCGGTCGCGGCACCTTTTCTTCCGCCGAAATCAGCAGTAGCGGTTCCGGACATGATCGAGTGGACGGCAATAACCGCGCACATCATGACGAGCGCGCCTAGACCGACGGCCATAGAGCTTGAAGAGATCCCAATGAGCATAGAGATAGTCGCGATGAACATCGCGATTTGCGCAATGCCGGCCACTGGCGCACGCCGAGAATGAAAGAATCGATCTGAAGCCCATCCTGCCAAGAAAGATCCCAGAATCCCGGTCACCGCGGCCCACAAACCCCAGTTTGCCATAATATTTTCGACACCCATGCCGGTGTCTTTCGCAAAAAGCCGGTACCACTTCATAACTCCGTCACGAAGCACACCGGACGTGAATTCAATCACGCCGATCATGAGAAGAACGCGATTCGTGAAAACGGATTTAATTGTCTGCAGCCAAGTGTATGGGTGATCGCTCACGCCGTGTGAAGCGTCGTGCGTTTCAAGTTTAGCGAATCCCGCTTCATCTGGCGAATCTTTGATGAGCAACAAATCGATCAGCGCCCAGATGAGCAAAATGCCGGCCGGAATCCAAAACACGAGCCAAAACGCCGAAACTTCTGAACCCTGAAGTGAGAAAGCCGTCTGCATGAAATTACGAAAAGCCGAAGGCTCCCCGTCGCCGTGAATATTCACCGCACGTGATATAGCTTCTGACCAGTCGAACGCAAAATAAACACCAAGAGAAATCAAAGTGCCGAAAATCGCGCCGAAAGTTCCGCGCTCACGAACATGGAACCAAAATGATTTTACTTTGATTGTCGAGATCGCACCAAAACTTTGGAAGAACATATTCAACGAATAGAGGAGCGTTAACACCATGATCAAATCGAAAGACGTATTTCCGTGGAGATGAAGATAGAGTGCCCAGCCCATTAAAATATTGGCGATCGCGGCTCCGAGGCTCGCCATGATCATGCCCTTTTTTCCGCCGATGCGATCGATGAGAGGACCCGAAACGAAAAGTGAAGCCGCGTAAATGAAAAATCCCCATCCCGAGATCTGACTTTTCTGTGCTTTGGTGATGACCTCGGCCGTCGCCATCGTGTCGATATTATAGCGAGCCATGTACATGAACGAGTAAGTCATCCCGAGCGGAAACCAACTTAAGAAACGCTTCCACATGAATTGCTTGCTATGTTTTAGGGGATTCCGTTTGAAATAAAGCGTGATGATATAAGTAAGTAGCATCGCGACGACGAGAAGCTGCATGGGGTCCCCTTAAAGTTAGGTTTAAGTAACCTAGGGAGTTTAAGGGAGTCAACGAAGCCCAATCAGAAGCGAATGAAGTGTCTCGATTCTGATGAACATGAAGTGATAATGACACTGCCTCATGAGATATCCTCCAGACTCCGCCGCACTGCGACTCCAACGCTGGAGTCGCTACGGGTCAGGACACTTTTCTTTGAGCCGCACTTCAATCTTTGCTATGAATCAATCTTCCAATTTCAGGGGTGACTTAGCCAAGTGGCTAGGCAGCGGACTGCAAATCCGTTTACGCCGGTTCGAATCCGGCAGTCACCTCCAAATTTTAAGCCGAAGTCCCTACTGCACAAACCAAAGACTTAAAACCGTGTTGTTACTGAGGTAGACACGCGGGAACGCCACAATCGCATGATAGTAAATCGGCGCTAAGCCGGTTCCGACTAATTTCGGATTACTCGGTTGAGACATATCGTACAAACGAATTTCGGTCGGCACTGTTGCCGTAGCACCCTGTTCATGCACAAGTAGATATCCATTACTAAAATGAACCCAATCAATTCTAAATGGAATCGGGATTGTTGCGAGCTGTCCAGCTCCGTCTCGTCTCACATCAACGACTCTTAGATCATTCGGGCGAGCGGCAAAAGGGTCGCCACCAACCATAATACCTTTCGAGTAAGGTTCGCCAAAGTAGGTGCCTAACCCGTCGAACTGCTGGGTATTACCAATGCCACCATCAGTTTGGGATTCGTAGCGCGCGACAGAAAAACTTCTACGGACGTAAAAGACATTACCGTCCACTGTGCAACCTCTTGTCGTATCAGTTACCGGGCTTGGTGCGTTTGGTACATTGGTACTCGAAGAGCTTTCTAATGTGCCCTTTAGGATCGGAGTTCCCGTTATATCGAATGCAGCGATTCGAACTTGCGTACTTTGGGTGTTAAATTTACCCCAACATCCGTAAAGGTTGTTTCCGACGGCATCGATATCGAAAGAAAAATCCGGCGAGGTTCCAACAGAAGTCCACGGCAAAGTTTTGACCTGGCGATTATTTGGAGCCGTTGGACCCAAACTTGTGAGATCGGAAATTTCGACTTCATTAGCTGACGCATGATAGAGCTTGTTGTCTGCGATTGTCAGCGCAGAAGCCGAAATGTTGAGGCTATAGCCAGTATATGAAAGGCTCGCTGGATTCGTAAAATCGATGACCTGCCTTCCGGTATAAACATAATTAGTTCTTTGCTTATAAACCAGTGGCACAATTGCCGTAAAATCTTGAAGGAATAGAAACTTCTTAACAACAACCAGATTGGCGCGTGCAAGCTCCGAAGGATTGCCCGCAATGTCGACCGCCTGCACGATCAGCTCGTTTGATCCTAAAATAAGGTTGTTGACCTGAAACGGAGAAGCGCAGCGTCGGAATGCGTCTGCATTCACTGAGCACTGCGTGTAGAAGACGCCGCTTAAATTGTCCTGAGCAGTAAATTCGAATCGAAAGCTGTTGGTATTGATCGGCTCGGGATGGGCGGTGATACTTACGGTCGGTCGAACTGTATCAATAGTAAAGGTGCGTGTCAGCGGCGACGACTCGTTACCGGCCGCATCGATTCCGATTAAACTAAAACTATGGAGCCCGTCCTGAAGATTTGTAACATTTGTTGGCGAAGTGCACGGGGCAAATGCGCCGTCATCCAATTTACAAGTGAAAGTGTTGAGAGGTTGATTGTTATCCGTACCTGAGAATGTAAATGTTTGAGTCGTCTGATTGGAGAATTCACCAACTGTAGAATTGAGCGTGATAAGTGGCGCAGTCGTATCGACAACCCAATTCGCAGTTGCGAGGAGTGATATATTCAGCGCTTTGTCTTTTGCGCGGAGCTTTAATGAATGGTTGCCGTCACCCATGTTAGCAAGCTCGAGAGGGCTAGTACATGCCGTGAAAGTGTTCGTGTCATAAGCACATTCAAAACCGGCGACTCCACTCCCTGCATCAGTGCCCGAAAAGGCGACCGAGAATGTTCGTTTGGCGAGAATCGCCGGAGGAGCCGTATTAAAAATAACCACCGGCAAAGTCACATCGACGAGCCAGTTTTGATCTACGATGGTTGAGTTCCCGGCCTTATCGGTCACCTTAATTTTAAAATTGTTTCTGATCTCTTGGAGATCAAGAAGCTGCACTGGGCTTGCACAAGTTGCGTAGGCGCCGGCATTTAAAGAACATTCAGTTTTAACGAGGCCTGATTCATTATCGCGAGCGGTAAAAGAAATCGTAGAGGTTCGATTGTTTAGAAAATCCGGCGGCCCTGTCACCACATTCAACGCTGGCAAAGTCGCGTCGACAATCCATTCAAATTCCGGATACTGAGCTGTATGTCCTTTGAGGTCTTTCGCTTTGACGATAAGGGTATGCGACCCGTCGGTAAGATCATTTGCGGTGAAAGAGCCGTTGGTGCAATCGGAAGGCGGTAGGCCATCAACTGAACATTCAACAGTTTTAATTTGGGTATATTGATTGGGTTCGTATTCGAACTGAAAATTTGCAATCCGTGATTTAGCCAACTGAAGCGGCGCCGTGATAAGACGAATATCCGGCGCTCTTGATGATTCAGCGAAATAAGCCTGAAGCTCAGGGTCGGCCTCGAAACTTTTGCCGCAGTTTTGAAAACAAAGCGACAGCGCCAAAACAGCAATTGCGAGAAACGAAATCTTGTATTTTGTCATATCAAAGGCCCCCACCGAACTAGAGTTGCAAGAACTGTGTTGTTCCATAATGATATCGGCATTTAGTCAGTAACTCTGAAGCTCAATTGAGCGCGAAATCTTGAAGGATCCGTCAGCAATTTCGGTACAACCGCCAACATCATAAGCGTCTCAAAATGGGACAAGCAAATTGTAAAGCCCAGAGGCATATTCGAGGCATCATAATTCCAATCCACTTGTGTTTAGCTTGATCAGTCGGATCAAAAAAAAGTGACGAGCCACACACTGAGCAAAATCCACGGCGCACTTTTTCGGACGAGCTATACCATTTGAGCGTCTCAGATTTTAACA
>JAYTDP010000166.1:0-4041 GCA_043735865.1 Bdellovibrionales bacterium | reverse complement strand
CGGGCCAGGAATGGTCGATGTCGAAGTCAACATGCGAGACGGATATACCACCGGGACTACGCCGGGTACGGGTCTGGGCGCGGTTCGCCGGCTTTCGGATTCATTCGATATTTATTCAGACCCGCAAGGAACAATTATTTCCTCTATCCACGGAAGCCGCGACTCGAATATAAACGAAGAGTATTTAATCGGTGCGCTCACGTACCCATTTCAAGGCGAAGCGTACAGCGGCGATTCATGGGCGGTTCGCACGACTCCTGATTTCACCTCGATTATTGCAAGTGACGGCTTGGGGCACGGGGAGCTGGCGTATCGCACGTCTTTGGCGGCCATCGACCTGTTCTTGAAACATACTGACGGACGTCTGGACTTACTCATGATGGCTTTGCACGAAACTTTACGTCGCACCCGAGGAGCCGCCATTTTTTTGCTTCACTTGGCGATGGATAAACTTTGTTTCGCCGGAGTCGGAAACATCCGTGCGGTCATCTGTTATCCAGATCACCACACTGAAACATTGATCTCGCAAAACGGAACTGCGGGTATTCAAGTTAGATCGCCTAAAGTTTTGTCCCACGATTGGCCTCGAGGCACCGTATTGGTTGTGCAGTCCGATGGAATCCAATCGCGCTGGGATCTTTCTCGTTATAAAAGTATTCTTCTTTATCATCCCAATATTTTAGCGGCAGCACTCATGCGCGACTATCGAAGGGCAAAAGACGATTCGATGGTTATCGTCGTTTCGAGGAGGAAATAATGATTGAATCGGGCTGGCCGATAATCAAAATTCAAATCCGCTATGAGCTCGACATCGTGGCCGCGAGACAGAAAACGCGCCTAATCGGGGAACTTCTGGGATTCGACAATCAGGATCAAGTACGTCTTTCAACGGCCGTATCAGAAATTGCTCGCAATATTTTTCAGTATGCGAAAATGGGCACGGTAGAATTCTTTTTAAGCACATTAGGCCAAAAGCAGGGTTTTTGCATTCGTTTGAGTGATCGTGGCCCCGGGATCGCTAATTTGGATAAAATTTTGGCAGGAACTTATCGGTCCGAAACCGGCATGGGTGTCGGACTCTTGGGCTCTAAAAAATTGATGGATCACTTTGACATTGAGACCTCTCGTGAAAAAGGGACGACGATTATTTTAGGAAAAGCGTTTGCAGCCGGCCAGCCACGATTTGAAAAAGAAGCTTTGCCCGAGCTTATTAAAGTCTTAATTAAAAGCCAGAGCGCGACTCCATTTGAAGAGATTCAAAACCAAAATCGTGAGCTACTCCATGCACTCGATCGATTGAAAAACAAAGAAAATGAGCTAATCAAATTGAATGCCGAGTTGGATGCAAAAGCCCAAAGCCTGCAACGCGCGACCGACGTGAAAACCAGTTTTCTTTCGAACATGAGCCACGAAATTAGAACCCCGCTTGGCATTGTTGTCGGATTTGCGCAGTTGGCGCAGAAGTCTGGACTTCCCCCTGAACAGCGCAATACATATTTAAAAACCATCGTAAAGAGCGCTTACGCTTTAACTAAATTAATCGGCGACATCCTCGATCTCTCTAAAGTTGAGTCCGGAAAGATGGAATTCGAAAAAGCCGAATTTTCGATGGTTGAACTTGCCGAAGAAGTCGTTCAGGGTTTGCGGTTGCAAACCGGTCGAAAGGTCATTCCACTCAATTTGAATGTAACAGACTCCTTCCCGATGCTAATCGTCGGTGACCCGACACGGGTGCGCCAAATTTTAACGAATTTGCTCAGTAATGCGCTGAAATTTACCGAGGTTGGCAAAGTTAGCTTACAGCTATCATGCGAGCGATCGGGTCAGGATTCGCGGGCTAAAATTATCGTCGTCGTTACGGATACCGGCATTGGCATCCCAGAATCTTCGCGGGAGCGGCTATTTGGAGCGTTCATGCAGGCGGACAGCTCAACTACTAGAAAGTATGGCGGAACGGGCCTCGGCCTCAATTTATCAAGAGAGCTCGCGATCGCCATGGGAGGCACTCTCACGTTGCAGTCAAGTGTGGTCGGAGTGGGTTCGACTTTTAGTTTTGAATTTGTCGCCGAAGAAATCGGTCTCGACCGCTATTTTGACAAGGGTCGGGCGACGGACGGGCAGAAAAAAAACCACGGGAGTCTTGCGGGTAAACGAGTTTTATTGGTTGAAGATTCTCCAGATAATACATATTTAGTCAGCCAACTCTTGAAGCCCACCGGTGCCATTATCACGACCGCATGTGACGGTCGCGAAGGTGCCGATAAGGCGCTCGCCGAAACTTTTGACGTCATCTTAATGGACGTTCAAATGCCGAGGCTTGACGGATATGGGGCTACGACCGAGCTAAGAGATAAAGGGGTCCAGATTCCCATCATCGCTCTAACGGCCAATGCATTAAATGGGGATCGCGACTTCGCCATGCAAAGTGGTTTCAGTGCGTACGTCACGAAACCTATCGATATTCCGACGCTCATCCGCACTATCGAAGAGCTGACCGCGCGAGAAGCCGTCGAAGCTAACTAATTTTCTAAAATTCTCTCTGCGATTATAATTCCGTCGCAAGCAGCGCTCGTTATGCCGCCCGCGTAGCCAGCACCTTCGCCGCAAGGATAGAGCCCCATGTGACTCAATGACTGTAGCGTCGTCGCATTGCGGGTGACCCGGATCGGGCAGCTGGTGCGCGATTCGATAGCGTGGAGTTGGGCTTCGTCAGAAATAAATCCTGACATTGCGAAGTTTTCTATTCCCTTAATCATGGCTTTATAAATATCGTCGGGCAAAAGTTCGTGGAGCGGGGCCGGCAACACATGTGAGGGTGACGACGACTTTAATGCCGGACCATTCTTGCGCCCCATAAAATCGACGAGGCGTTGCACGGGAATTTCTTTGGTGCCGCCGGCCCGCTTCACCATTTGAAATGCTTCTTTCTCGAGTTTGCGGCGCATTTTAAGTCCGCCCCACTTGTCGTCTCCAAAATTCTTTTCGTGATCGATCGAAATCACGATGGCCGAATTCGCGAACGGGGAGTTCCGTTTGTAATTCGACATGCCATTAACGACAACCGTGTCGGCTTCGGTTCCGCTCGAGAGCACGTAACCTCCGGGACACATGCAAAAGCTGTAAACTCCGATATCGTTTTTTGTATCGTGATGTGTGAGCTTGTAATTGGCAGCGCCGAGTTTTGGATGATCGTGATAATCGCGGTATTGAATTTTATTAATCGCCTCTTGGGGGTGCTCGATTCTTAAGCCCAGTGCGAATGATTTTCCGTCGATGTGAACGTTGTGACGTTCGAGCATTTCAAAAACGTCTTCGGCCGAATGCCCGGTCGCCAAAATGACGGCGTTCGATTTGTAAACGTCGCCATTTTCAACTTTAAGTCCTTCGACAGTTTTTATAGTTCCATTCGGCCGGTCACTGTCGGCCGACGAGGATACCAACAAATCCGTCACTCGCGTATTGAAGTGGATCGTGCAGCCGTTCTCAATTAAAAATTGCCGCATCTTCGGAATGACCCGACGAATGCGATCCGAACCCACGTGGGGATTGGCAAGGTATTCTATTTCTTCCGGCGCTCCGAACTGTACGAGGCGATTCATAACGTAAGGGATGTGCGGAGATTTTATTCGCGTGATGAGTTTGCCGTCCGAATAAAGGCCAGCGCCGCCCTCGCCAAAACAGACATTATTTTGCGGATCCATTTCGCCATAACGCCAGAAGCGATTAATTCCTTGAATGCGTTTGACGGCGTCGCCACCGCGCTCAAAGAGGTGACATTTAATGCCCCGCTCGACGAATCTGAGAGCGGCAAAAAGTCCGGCGGGTCCGGCACCGATGATTAAGGGTTCGGGTCCTGAGTACGCGACTTTCTCGAGCTTTAAATCGCGCGGGGGTGGAGTTTCATTTTCTCCATACACTTCGACCGAGAAAACAAAATGGGGATTGTGGCGTTGGCGCGCATCAACGGACTTCCGCAAGACGTGGTAACTTGAAAATCCGGGCGATAAACGAGCCAGAGTTTCATTAAGTTCCTCGTCGAGG
>JAYTDP010000165.1:0-9989 GCA_043735865.1 Bdellovibrionales bacterium | reverse complement strand
GATATGATGATTAAACTGGGAAAAGTGATTCCCTATGGACGCACGGTGAATGGGGTCCGCACTGAATCGCAATTGTATGTGGTCGAGAGAAATTCAGATCGCTTGATACTGCTGTATCCTTCTAATGGCCAGATTAAATTACTTATCGGCGCAGTACTCACTGATGAAGCGAGAGAAGCCGTTCACGGCAGCTCCTACGAATTGCTTTATGGACGGACGAATGGTCGCGAAAAATTCCTCGCGGTTTTAAAACTCGCGGTCGATGCCCATAGTAAGTTCCGAACGAAATTTCAGAAGGACGCGATTCGAACTGATATGGATCCTATGGGCCGAGAAATACAACAAATCGGAAATATGACTCTCACTGATCTTGATTTAAATCCTGAACTGACGGCTGTGGAGCTGAAAGAGTTCTTAATGTCACTTTTCGAAGTCACGTGCGAAACCCTTTTGAAAACTATTAAATAAGGAGAATTTATGAAAATCTTAAACCTATGCGTGTTGTATTTTGCCGTGGCCGCAGGCTTGCCAGCACTCGCATCGAAGCAGTCATGTAACGAAATGTTGGGTCAGCTTCGAGCCAAGGCTGAGTTCGTGAATCCAAAGACGATCGGTGCGATCGGAGCTCTTCAAACGACTTGGGAATTGTCAGACGCAAACCTCTCGGCCCGATTTCTCCCGATTCTCGATAAAGACGCTTATTTAAGTTCTCACCTGACTAAGGACGAGCGAAATCGGTTGGCGCTTTTTCTCTCAACACAGCGTTCACGGCAGCGAGACGTCACTCGACGTTTAGTTCGTTTCTTCTATGAGAAGGATCACGCGGCAGCGGCACAGCCGGCGAACGCACCGTCACTGGAAGTGGCCGTTTCCCCGTTGGATGAGGCGAAGACTTATGTCGAAAAAAATTGGAGCCAGCTGGGCAAAGATACGCTCCCTGGGATTGTAAACTACATCGACAAAGAAATTTTCAACGATCCCGAATTCCAGAATTTTCCAATCCGATACTTGAATAACTTAAATGAAAAACGCGGTGGACTTGAGATGCTCGTTATTCCTAGCGATCCGGCGCTCAAGTTTCTCGAGGACCTATATCATCGCAAACTTCTTGTTCCAATCGCAGCCCAAGTCAAAGCGACGCGTGGCCAAGCCGAAGCATTACCCCCATACATGATGGAGGCGAAAGCTTACATCGACAAAGAGTGGAGTCACTTCGGTCCAAGCGAGAGAGCCGGCATTCTTAATTATCTAGATAAGTTAGTTTTTGATAATGCCGAATTTCAAAACAGTGCTGCGAAATTTTTAAATGCATGGCAGCTAAAGCGCGGTGGATTTGAAATGCTCGTGATGCCCGAGGATGCAGCAAGAGGCTTTCTCGAAAGTATACGTGAACAAGGGCAGCTCATGCGATTTGCACGCGAAGTCAGATTAAGTCGCACAGGCGTACCTCAAATAATAAATCCTGGCCCTGCTAAAATTCAGCTCGCGTTGTCCTTGATGAAAAAGTTGGCCGACTCGGACTATGGTACTCGCTCACTCTGCATCTTCGGAAACGACGTCGTTGGCCTTACCGCCGCACCTCATTGGTCAAAGATGCCGATGGTAGGTGTAGGAACCGTGGATAATTTCCCGGCACGAACAGTTCAATATACCGGTGAAGGTCCTTACCAACTCGATGGGCCAAGTGGCCCTGACGACTGGGATCGATTTACGATTCTCGAGCAGATTCCGAATGGTGAGATTCGTCTAAGTACGGCAACACGACAAGGTGTGCGGGCAGATATCTGTGTCTTTGAGAGTAAAGTTGTAATGGAAACCACGGGAAGATAACCGAGCTTGAAATATTTAAGAGGAGAAATTATGAAAACTAAAAACTTGTTAATTGTATTAGGTCTCTGTTTTTCGAGCCTGTGCGCAAATGCAGATGCACAGCCGGCCGCATCTAAAATCGACTGGACGTCGCCGACGGCACAACAGTATTCGCTGGCTTTCGACGTTATCGACGTAAAGGTCCTCACGTCAGGAAAAAGTGGATATTCGGTCACGGTCAGCACGGTCATTTCAGAGGGCCATTTGAACAGCACGCGCCTGCTGTTGAAAGTAGTGAACGTCGTCGACAACGAAGAATCGTCTTTTGACGTCGACTCGACGCTCATTGCAGTGGGCAGTCCGATTCTCAAATGGGAGAACGCTGCTAACTCATCTGCAGGACTCTACTTAACCGTGAAAGGCATGTTGCCGACGGCTAAATCAAGCCGCGATCGTGCTGCACGCCGAACCCTTGAAATTAAGCTCACCGATGCGACCGGATATATCTACGATATTCCAAAATTGAATTTGTATTAAAGCCCCTCGTCTTCGCCCATGGCGGTGCTGTGATGGCCACCGTTTTGGGCGGGGATGTTTTTTAACTAAGGAGTCATTATGAAAAATATTTTAGTTGTCCTCAGTCTCTTTCTCTTTGTTTCGCCGAGCTACGCTAAAACAATTCAGTGTACGGCTGAAGACAGCACGGTCATTCGCGCTGAGATTATCGAGCACTCGATGTCTGCCGAGCTTGTAAATATCAGCGTTCAAAAGTTTGAATTGCCGGTTTTTATTTTCCCGCAAAATGTAAAGGGAGTTGTTTATACGGACGTGACGGGAAATCCCGGCGATCCAGTCGTCCTGAGCATCTACGATGATTCGACGAATCCGCCGCAAGAACTGTTTAAGATCGCGCCTGATAGTCGTGATCCAAATAAAAGGAATGCTCTAACCGAAATTGAGACAAATATTACGCAACCGGTTTTATGTATTGAAATCTAAGAGACCGTCTAGGGTGGGGATATTTGGCTGATTTTTTGGCACAACCCTTGATCCCTCAATATGCTGATGCTTAGAAAACGCCTTCATCTCTCATATTTAGCGCTCTTGCTGTCGATATTTTTGACAGCGCCTACCGTTTCACGGGCCGGCTCGGTTCGGGCCCCAAATATTTGCCAATCGCTACTTGAGCCGGAAATCGACTTTTTAGCTCCTGCGAACTATGTCGAGAGGCTGAGGCTTCTGCAGGAACCAAACGGCCTGGAACCCCTGGGCAAGATGGTCAGCAGCTTTATTAGCCGGCCTTTGAGTTACGAAGGACGATATTACCGCAATGAGGACATTGATGCTCCGAAGAGTATTCGACATACTTTTCCCAAAGATGGAGACAAGACAAAAAGCTCCATTAAGCTCGAAGATTTCTACAATGCCGTCTACCGAAACTACGGCCAAAGTTTTTCAAACGAGTTAATGTCGAAACTGTCTGAATCAGATCAAGAGCTTCTCATTAAGCGCACCACTTTGGGAGTCATTCAAAATCGCGATTCGATCACAGGCACTTGGCGGTGGTACGAAGCGAATCCAAATCCAAATAAAATAGAACAGCCAGTTTCACTTCCCTACCAAATCTTAAATAAGGTTCGAGGGGTTCCAGAGCTACAAGTGACGCGAAAGCTCCAAGCATTTATGGAGATGGGATTCGGAGTCACTGAAATCTCAAAATTTTCAGCAGGCGGGCAAAGCGAAAGCACTCGTGTGCGCACTATACATTTGATCGAATACGATTGGATGGTCAGATCGTGGCACAACCAAATCTATATTGCTCATGTGACATCGCCAGCGCATATAAGACTCTATAAAAAATATGGTTTCGAAATTGCTGAGGAGTTTGAAGTTGTTGACCCGATTTCAGGCAAGTCTCACAAGGAGGCCATATTGTGGGTAAGAGGTTGGCAATTTCACGAAGCTTTGCGAAAGTGCCTGAAGTTGACCGATCAGCTGCGTTGGCTGAGACCCCGAAAACAACTATTGCCGTCGGAATTCAAAGATCCCAACTTCCATGTAAGACGATGATAGTTAATACGTGTGAGTTCAGATCTTCATTAAATAAGATTTAATTGTCTCTTTACAAATTTCTCTCTGTAGATCAAACGAAGCCTTGGTGCCGGTGACCATCGCAATGAAGCCGTGCCCAACTACACTCGAATGAATGGCATTGGCGGCCTCTTTAACATTTTTGACAGGCTTAAAAAATCCCATACCGATCGATTCGAATAAAAGTGCTTCTATCCTTTGTCGTGCTTTTACATTCACGTCGCCTAGTTCTGTTGTTGGACGTAGTTTCGAAGACGACAAATAATAGTAGTAAATCAAGAAGCTGCCGTAGGCGGGAAACTGCTGAACCCAATCTAGCATCGAGTCTACATACACAAATACGGGATTGGCGTTTTTCTTTGAGCGTAGCTTGGCCGTAATTTTTTCGACCTCGCGATAGGAGTGAGCCAGCGCGGTCTGAAATGCGGCCTTGTGGATGATTTCACCCTCTTCTGAACTAAAATAGTAGCGGACGGTGCCAAAGGCGACTCCGGCCTCATCGGCGATCTTCTGAAGCGTAATGTTGGCTATTCCAATCTCGTAAGCGAGCTCGATATAGGCTTCGAGAATTCGATCGCGGGATGACTTCGCTTTTTCTGCCACTTGAATCACCATTCGCTGTCGAAGTTATTGACGGTCCTATTCATTTTTTCACTATTGCTAAAAATAGCAACTTTTCTATTGTAATTAATAATTCAATGCGTTATTTTGATGGCGAAACGATATTTAATTTTAAATTTGACCGCCTAGGCTTAGGAGCGAATGTGAAATTCTTAGCAGTAATTTGTGTTCTGATTTTTGGTGCGAGCGCGTTCGCCAACAAAGTCGACTGCGGAACACTTTTAGAGTCGAAGAATGCATTGAGCTCTATCGTATACGTTCAGTCGCCCAATGATAAACGCCCACCAGATCCAGATGATCTTATTAAAACTCGTCGGACAGTAATATCTCGAGTTAATCAGGCAGACTTGCTGCGGCCTTCAAATGATATCGTGAAATATAATGTCATTGTTGATGGCATGGTCTTGCAGACTGGAACTGCAAACCTTCAGGCCTTGTTTGGTCTGCATAATGTAGCGATTAAACCTGCCTCAAAGCCCGACGATCAAGATTACCCTGGGCCCTACGGATTCGCTAACGCCACAATTCAAGGCAAGCGAAGTGACATTATAAAATGTCTGGCCCTTTTGCAGGTTTCAAAAATGGCCTCTATTCTCTGGCTCGGCAAGAGTGAGTCGAACAGTTTCTCACGCGCTCTCGAGTATTGGTTCGAAGGTCCAGGCCGTGACAGTGGCTTTTTGATCGATTGGGCGCCAGATGACGACGACAGGCATGATTATCAAGGCACTAATGGCGGTTCGTTCGATAGCGACCTCTAACAGCCGAAAAAACAAAACGATAAAGGTAAATTTATGAAAATTTTAAATTTTAAAACAAGGAGCCCTATGAAGACGGTAATTTTGCTACTCTCTCTGATTTCGCCCTCGGCATTTGCCCACGGCATTGACTACACTTTGACTCAAGAGGGGATTCCTCAAATATTCGAATGTCATTCACCAGATGCGACAGTATCGCCTTTGCCTTCGCTCAAGATTTTTGAAAACAAAACCAAATCAGTTTTGCTTTTTGAGGCGTCTGACGAAGACAGTGGAGTTACCAGCGAATTAATTATCACGGCAGCGAAGCGAACTGTCAGCAACACCAAAATTCAGTATCGCACTGCTGAAGGTGTCATGAACGTTGTGAGTCTCGGAGAAGACAATGTCGAAGGCACTATGACTTTTGATCTGCGCGCTTCCGCTCTGCAAATTTGGCTGAAAACATACAGCTTTGGTTCCGGTATGAAGCAGGCGAAATTTGATTGCCTATTAACAAAGTAAAAGATTCTTAAGCCCCTCGCCCTTGCGAATCGCGTGCGTGATGGCCGCGGTTCGCGGGGTGTTTTTTAAGTTGGAGATAACAAACTTTATGAAAATCCATTTCAGTACTTTTTTGATCATGACCCTTTCTGCTTTGACGCATTCATATGCGCAATCATCCCCATACTTTCAAAGTGCTCATCCTTCCAACCAAATGCTTGCGCCGAGGTATAACTGCGAAGTATTAGAAAGTGCACAACACACTTTTACTGGTACCGATGCGACCGGCCCATGTTCAGTCGAAGCGGTGTTCGAACGCAAGAGCTGCCAAATTGTCGCAAATCCCGAGAGAGTTTTAGTCGACGAAAAAATGCAGCTTTCGAAATTTAAATATTACGGCTCTGTGGTTGTTGAAAAAGGCCATCGAAAAATGTTGAAAGAAATCTTTAAGTTCATCGGGCATATGAACACTGATGTTGATATCGAATGGGTTTACAAGAGGGCTGGGGTAAAAAAGGACCAAACCTTTGATCAATCCCAGACGATGAGCACACTAACTCTCGACATGTTCCGTTTCACGACCGGCAATCAATATGAAAAACTGCGATACGTTGCCGAATGTCTCTTAGATAATCCCGCTGAGAATCAGTCGATTTTAGAGGCTATAGAAAATTCGGCGCCCCGAAATTGAATTTGTACTAAAGCCCCCTCGTTACCGCCTGGAGCGCGTCGTAAGGCCGCTTCAGGTGGGGATGTTTAATTTTGAGGTCCAATCAATCAATTTTGGAAGCCATAAAAAATGATTCTTCAAACTAAATTTAAATTTTCGGCAATTGTCGCGATGTTGATTTTCGGGGTTGCGCCAGTCCATGCGGCTGGTAATTTAAAAATCAAAGGTTTGGATGCCGTGATTCGCGACATTCGCAAATACCCAAATCAAGCGGTCATGCAGTCTCAACTCGAGATCAGCCCAGCTTCGAAATACTCCATTCAAGTTGCGAGAACTGGAAGGTATAATTCGTCTGCGCGCGGAGAAATTGGATATTTAGTTAAATTCTATGATCCCGTTTATAAAATCATCGGCGATAAATATGAAGTTGGCAGCCTTTATATTTCAGCACAAGCCATTCATTTTGACAGCGAATTCACTTTAACCGAGAACGACGTCGCTCAATTTTTCAAACTTAGCGAACGCAAAAAGACCGTATCGATCGGCGATGTGACTGAATTTAATCACGACCTTAAAAAAGTTCTGAATCGAATTGAGAAGGCTGACAATGTAGTTCAAGCAAAACATGGGCGAAGTAGCTTGGCAGGAACTCCACGAGAAATTCAAGTTCAGCTTATCAAAAGTATTTCCGAAAATGTGACCACGCGATTTGAGATCAAATTTGATCCTCATGCCGACCCCAAAGTAATCAGTGATTTTTTATCGGCCTATTTTTCTGAACTCGTAAATGAAGAAAGCCATTTAGAAATGGAGTGGAGCGCACGCTCGCACGACCCCATCCCTAAATCGTCTCTATGCGATCGACTGCTGGGCAAACTACTTGGAACCGCCAACAACTGATGCCGCATTGCGACTCCAACGCTGGAGTCGCGGGGCGTTATCCTTTACGCTCTGCTTTCTGATCCTTAGACAGCCACATAAATTGAATAACCGCCCTCCGTAGGTTACCCATGTCCCGTGGACTTCAGCGGAAAAATCACCAACTCGGTTCTCCTGTTTCTGCAATCAAAAGGTATTGCTCAGTCGGACCTATTTGAGCTGACCGACATGCAGTCTGAAGCGCTAAAAGATCCTACTTCTTGGCTGCCGGCTAAAAAAGTTGAAGAGTGGTTGGGGCAAGTTGAAACGCGCTATCACCACCTGACTCCCGATCAAACTTTAATCGAAACCATCGGTCATAACGCAAAAGAATTGCGCGGTTGGGGAGTTCTCGACAGCGTTCTCCGCATGATTGAAAAGCCGCAAGAAATGTTTTTGCAGCCTCAACGTTTCATTTCGTATTTTGTTTCTCCGTCTCCACCGATTGCAAATCTTGAGCGTAAAGATGAATCTGTGTCGTTCGATTTACCAATCACGAGAGAAGAATTTCCGAACGCGAATTGCTATTTAAAAGCGACCCTCGAAGCATTGCCGGTTTTTATCGGACTCAATCTTGCCGAAGTCGATTGGAAGCAAACGCGCATCCAGATTCGCTGGCAGTTTCAGCAATCCGAATTTGAAGTAAGCGAGCTACGTAGCCGTCAGATGGCACCAGAATTCGTTGAGTCTCTGATCGATACTCTCGAGAAAACCGAAAAAGCGCTCGTCGATCGCACGCGCGAACTTGATAAAATTAAACATGAAAACGAGAGAGCCTCTCAATCGAAATCAAACGATTGGGAGCGATGGTTCTCGCTTTACCGCAACTTTAATCGATACTCGCAACAAGTGATGAAGCTACAAGATTATTTTGTAAGATCCCAGCAGTTGGTGACTTTGCTTGTGGCTCAAGATCGATTGAGTCCCCAAGTCAGAGAAGCGATGAAGCGTCTCGGGTGGGAGGGGATTCAGTCCCAATTCCCTGATATTGCGACTCAGCTTTTAAAAGATTTCGACGGCGAAAAACAAATGCTCAACCCGGAGAATTTGCATGTCAAAAATTCAGAAAATAACGGCCCGAGAAATTCTGGACAGTCGTGGCTTACCCACAGTTGAAGTTGATCTCACTTTAGAAAATGGAATTATGTCTCGCGCCGCCGTGCCGTCAGGCGCGTCGACGGGCGCACATGAGGCTCACGAATTGCGTGATGGCGATAAAAAGCGTTTTCACGGCAAGGGCGTTCGCCAAGCGGTTGAAAATGTGCGCGGGCCCCTCGCAAAAGCGGTCATTGGCCAAGAAGTTGGCAGCGACGAAAAAGCACAAGAAAATCTCGATCAGATTTTAATCCAAACCGATGGCACCGCGAACAAATCGAAGCTTGGCGCAAATGCGGTACTTGGTGTCTCTTTGGCGATAGCAAAGGCTCGTGCACTCGAACAGAAAAAATGGTTGTTTCAATCTTTGGGTGGCGATGGTGCCGTGAAACTCCCGGTTCCGCTGATGAATCTCATGAATGGTGGAGCTCACGCCAACAATGGCGTCGACGTACAAGAGTTTATGATCGCACCGGTGAGCGGTGGCACTTTCTCCGACGCGCTACGAATGGGCAGCGAGGTTTTCCACACGCTTAAAAAAGTGATTGCCGAAAAAGGCATGTCGACGGCAGTTGGTGACGAAGGCGGATTTGCACCGAAATTAAAAAATAATCAAGAGGCTTTAGAGTTACTCATGACCGCCATTGAGAAATCTGGTTACAAGGCAGGCGAAGATATTTATCTCGCACTCGATGTAGCGGCCACGGAGCTCTACACTGAAAGTGAAAACACTTATCGTTGGGATGGCAAAAAGCTCTCTCCTGACGAACTCGGCGAAGTGTATGCCGGCTGGGCGAGAAAGTTTCCTTTACGAAGCATCGAAGACGGATTCTCTGAAGACGATTGGACTGGCTGGAAAAACTTTACTGCTGCCAATGGCAAAAACCTGCAACTCGTTGGCGACGACTTATTCGTGACGAATCCGCAGCGGCTTGAAAAAGGGATTGCAGAGAAATCAGCGAACTCCATTCTCATTAAAGTAAATCAGATCGGCACGCTCACCGAAACTCGCAAAGCGGTTCGAATGGCACAGTCGGCGGGTATGCACACGGTGATGTCACATCGAAGCGGCGAGACTGAAGATACAACAATTGCCGACTTAGCTGTCGGACTCGGTTGCGAACAAATCAAAACCGGCAGCCTTTGCCGTAGTGAAAGAACGGCGAAGTATAATCAGTTGCTGCGTATCGAAGAAGTGCTTGGATCTAGGGCACAGTACTGGGGCGCGAAGGCCTTCCAGTTTTAAGCCGTCATTTAGGAGCAAAACCAAAGTCTAGGACCTGGCTTCCAGCAAGGCTTTAAGCGAAGTCACAATTCGGGCTCTTGCTATTGGGCCGCGGGATACCATACTATTTAATAAGATGATTCGTTCGTTTGTAAGCTCGGTATCGACTTTCATAAGTGACCTCCTTCAGAAACCACTCCGAGTTCTTTCACTTTGCTTATTTTTACTCTTTATCGGTCTCTTCCTTGATGGAAGTTTGATTCGCCTGTGGTCTTTACACCGTGACTCCGGCGATTTAGTGAAAAAAATAGAAGTGCTCGAA
>JAYTDP010000164.1:0-4421 GCA_043735865.1 Bdellovibrionales bacterium | reverse complement strand
GACTGATGAGAAAGACACCCCGCTGGTCTTGAAATCGATGGAAGTAGTCATTCGGGAAATTAAAGTCGCTAAGCTTCAAGTTCGGGCTAATAAATCGTTTGATGATGAACTCGAAGTGGTTACTCTTGAGTCAGATGTAGAAGCAGAGATCTAAACTGCTTTTCTTCTTCAATCAAAGACGCATAAAAGGCCGCCGCCGTTCGGCCCTGTTTGTCGATGACCATATGAAATGGCAAAACTTCGACATTAAATAATTTTTGAAGCTCTTGGCCTTGGTAAACAGTGACGGCTGAAGGCGCGTTTTCCTCTTGAAACTGCCGAGCATCAGCTAGTCCCTCGGGAGTGTCGAGATTGATCAAAATGACCTGCAGGCGATCGCCAAACTCTGATTTGAGCTTTTCAATAAGAGGAAACTCACGCCGACATGGCTCGCACCAGCTGGCCCAAAAGTTTAAGTAGACGACTTGGTTTTGAAACTGACTTAGGTTTACCGTTGGTTTTTTAGAGATCGTAAAATCGTAAGTCTTAGGTCGGGCTTCGACCGGCCCGGGAGCAGGTACACCGTAACGTGCTTTTGGGCTCGCAAAAATATTTTCGCGTAGGTTAGAATAGTAAAAGAAGAAGCCGAGGAATAAAAATAGCAAAAGCCCGGCGGCAATTTTCATAATGAGAAAGGTATTCGATCTTGAATTCACGAGTTCTTCAATACTTGAGAAGATCGAACCTCACAACAAATAGCGGTCAAATCGCCGTCGAATATATTTTGTTGGTAGCCGCATCAGTCTCAATCGCGGTGTTGATTGTGAGTCTCTTCGCATCGCGCAATCCGGAAAGCCCGGGGCTCATCACGGGCAAGTGGCGCAAGATTATCGAAGCCATTGCTTCGGACAAAATAGAAAAATAATTTAAAAAATCGACGAACGCTCTTTGAGTTCTTTACTGAGGGCCGCTTGAACTTGTTCCCGTATTTCGTCGGCTATTTCCCGCACCAATTTTGAATCTGTCGCGGCAGAGGCCTTATAAGGCAAATAAATCGGCTTCAGAAATTTGATGCGCCATTTTACCGGCAATGGGAGAATGTTCAGTGGGAGCGGCAAGATCGTTCCACGCAGGAATTTAGTAAAACGAATCTGACTTAAATTAATATGCGTTTCTTCGGCGCCCAGAATCATGACCGGTACAATCGGGGCGCCCGTCTTAAGCGCCATTCGAACAAACCCGCGTTTAAACTCTTGCAGCTCATAGGCCTTCGAGGTGGGCTTGAAATTTCCTTGCTCACCCTCAGGGAAAATTATAACGGCATTGTTCTTTTTTAATTGTTCGAGGCCATTATCGAGAGTGGCCTCGATAAATCCCAATTTATTTGCCGGGATGGCCGTGGCCTCGGTCAAAAACCAGAGGTGATGAGTCAAAACACGGGGAGTACGGCCTAATTGCCGATGAATTTCATACGCCAGCATCATCGCGTCGAAGCCCGAATATCCCGAATGATTTGGAGCAATGATTGCGGGGCCGCGTTTCGGTACATTTTCGATGCCCTCAACTTGCAAGCGAAAATATTTGCGCATAATCTCCATGAAGAAGCGGGGAGCCGCGCGATAGATTAAGTCCTGCTTTTTGTGTTCATCTATGCCGAAAAAATCGTTGAGGAAGCTTTTCATTATGTCCCAATATATCTTAGCCATTGATCAAGGTACAACCGGAACGACGGTCGCGTTGATGGACCATGTCGGCATCCTGCTCGGCAAAGTGAATCACGAGTACGAACAGATCTTTCCGAAGCCCGGATGGGTTGAGCACAATCCAGAAGCGATCTGGGAGAGCGTTCTCATGGGGATTCGGGATGTTCTGGGGCGCTCCGGGACAAACCCAAAGCTTATCGCAGCGATCGGTATTACAAATCAGCGCGAAACAACCGTGATCTGGGATCGAAAGACTTCACAGCCGATTGCGAATGCAATCGTATGGCAATGCCGTCGAACGACCGAGCAATGTGAGAAGTTGAAAAAAAATAAGAGTTTAAAAAAATCAATCACTTCGAAAACCGGACTGGTTATTGATCCTTATTTCTCGGCTACCAAATTTCAGTGGTTACTCGATAATGTGAGCGGTGCTCGCAAGCGTGCAGTCGCCGGGGAATTGGCGGGCGGAACAATCGATAGCTTTCTGCTTTGGCGACTGACAAATGGGTCGGTCCACGCAACCGACGTTTCCAACGCGTCTCGAACCATGCTTATGAATATCGAAAAAGGCGGGTGGGACAAAGATCTTTTAAAAACCTTTAAGGTTCCGGCGCTACTTCTTCCAAAGATAATGCCATCGAGCGGTGAGTTCGGCGTGACTTCGCAGGTTCCCGGCTTACCCGATGGAATTCCGATCACCGGAATCGCGGGCGATCAGCAAGCGGCGCTGTTCGGACAGGCGTGCTTCAAAGTGGGCGACGCCAAATGTACTTTTGGTACCGGAAGTTTTTTACTTATGAACACCGGTGCAAAACGAATTCGGTCAAAGCACGGACTTTTAACAACGGTCGCGTGGCAATTAAAAGGCGAGAAGAAATTAACTTACGCCATCGAGGGTGGAGCGTTCATTTGCGGTGCTGCCGTTCAGTGGCTTCGTGATGGGCTCGGGCTTATTAAGAATAGTTCGGAAGTTGAAGATCTTGCGAGGCAGGTTCAAAATACCGGTGGGGTTGAATTTGTCCCGGCTTTGACTGGGCTTGGTGCCCCACATTGGAATCCCTATGCCCGGGGCATGATCAGCGGGCTCACACGCGGTTCAACGAAAGCGCATCTCGCGCGCGCAACACTCGAGGCGATGGCATTGCAAAACGCCGATATCTTGCTCGCGATGCAAAAGGATTTGGGCGCGAAACTTTCAAATATTCGGGTGGACGGTGGAGCAGCGGCAAACAATTTGCTCATGCAACTCCAGGCCGATTATTTGGGACAAGCAGTTGAGAGACCGAAGATGATTGAAACGACAGTCGCCGGGTCCGCTTTTCTAGCGGGGCTTGGATGTGGTTTTTGGAAATCGCAGCGAGAGATCACCGAGGTCTGGAAGAAAGATCAATACTTCGAACCTCTGTTGTCGGCTAAAGACCGAAAACTTCGGTTTGAAAAATGGCAAGATGCTATCGAAAGGGTGTCTTTGTGAGTGACGTGAAAACATATTTACGTATGCCAACTCCGGCAACGCGTACCCTTGGTGCTTTGAGTTTATTTTATTTAGTCGTCAGGTTTTTCTTCGCGAGTTCTCTTGATGCGATCGGTCCTTATACGTCTTATGCGTTTGAATTGTTGTTAATCGGGGCCGCTTGTTTTTTGACCCGGCGGCAAATTTCGGTTTACTTTACTGTCAGTCAGCGGGCGATCGTGACTTCCCTTTTGGCCTTGCCGGCTGGTTACCTTGTATACGAAGCAGCGTCTCCGCTTGGGCTTTTTATTCCGTTCCAACTCGATGGGATCGAGACAGTGTTCTTTTTGTTGGTTGTAGCACCTTTTGTCGAAGAATTTTTATTTCGTTATTTTATCTGGCGCCCACTTGAAACTTTAGTTCATCCCGTCGCGGCTTACGTCATTACGACTTTGTTGTTCGCGTTTTCGCACTTCTATGCGTTCTGGTTCGTCGGAGAAGACTTTCGCGGCTTTATCTATTACCAAACTGCGTATACGTTTTTCTTGGCGCTCGCCTGCGGATATTCGATGTTTCGAAAGCATTCTTTGCTAGGCGCGATTCTCATTCATTTCTTTTTTAATCTTGGTTTTTATTTTGGATTTGTGGGGTGAGCCGCAGTGCGACTACCTAAAGCTCCGCCAAAACGTTCGCAATAAATTCGGATTTAATTTTCCGATATTCCACTTCTGACATCCCGGCACAAGCCAACTTAAGCTGATTATATTTCTCGACGAGCACAGGCCGTAGATTCATTCTGTCTCGAAATAAAGCGAACTCCTCAAATTCTGAGCCGCTGACTATGAGTTGAATGGCGACGTCGAGATCGTAGTCCTCTGTTATGAGCATGCATAATGAGTCTGTTCTGAGCGTGCCGGCCTTTTCGACAAACCCCATCTTTTGAATTCGATTTAAAGCAAACTCAAAGTTTGCAGCAGACACCCGGACGAGTATATCCAGGTCACCCTTTGAAATCGCTCCGGTAATAGCAGATGACCCTATGTGTTCGACTTGAGCCTCGGGCAGTTCGGCCGACACGCGTTTTTTTACGAGCGCGTAAATTGGTCGTATCTTATGAAGGTATTCTTCGGGCTTATAAAAAATCATGTGTTTTAATGGAGTCCAGGCCTGACAATCGTTACATCCGCTTAGCGGCGATGCAAGCCGAAAGTCCGTCAAAATGCGTGGCAACACTCACCAAAACAAGATCCGAAATTGTCTAATAAAAAGGGTCGCGGAAGCCACTT
>JAYTDP010000163.1:0-2215 GCA_043735865.1 Bdellovibrionales bacterium | reverse complement strand
ACCATCATGTACGCCGGCATCGAAGCGATAAGTGGAGCCGTCATGTAGCCCGCGCTCGTCGCGACCGATTGCATCGCGTTGTTTTCGAGAATGGTCATTTCGGTGCCGATTTTTAATTTCGCAAAAAGTTTGAAAATCGCAAAAGACAAAATCACCGAGGTAATCCCGACGCCCAAAGTCCATCCGGTTTTAATCCCGATGTAGAGATTGGTGAGACTTAAGACTCCACCGAGAATCATACCCGTTAGTGCAGATCTCAGATTTAATTGCGGCATGTTGCCGCGGTAGACTTTTTTTAGCCAAATCTCATCTTTTTCTTTTAATGAAAGTGTACGGACTTGCTCGTCGCTTAATTCATGAACTGACATTTGGTCCCTATCTGTTTGGATTTAAAATTTTGGATTTAAAGCTTCGGCGATGGCCGCTTCGGCGATGGGCCTCATGGCTTGATAGCCGTGGAGGTTTGGATGAACTCCGTCGTCGGCGAATTCTTTTCTCATCCCGCCCTGCCCATTCACGACAGCGGGATAATAATTGGCGATCGTACAGCCGTTCGTGGCGCAATACTGCGTGAGCCACGCGTTTAATTGCTGGATTTTTTCAGCGGCTCCGGTGATTGCCGGTCGCCATGAAAATTGAGAGGCAGGGAGAGTCGAACCGATGATGACGAGAATGCCACTGGCCCGAGCCATTTCGGCCATAGTTTCGATATTTCGCAAAGTTTGCTCGAGAGGCACCGGCCCTTCATTTTGGGCGATGTCATTTGTGCCGGCCATGATATGAACGGCGCGCGGCCTCAAGGCCACCACGTCGCTCTGAAAACGCAAAAGCATTTGCCGCGTTGTTTGTCCGCTGATGCCTCGGTTTAAGATTCTGCCGTTAAAAAAATCCGGTTGTGCGGGTTTCCAGAACTGAGTGATCGAGTCACCCATAAAAATGACATCGATTTGCGCGTCGGCCCGACCGAATTGCGACATAGTCAAAATGAAAACCGCGATGATTTGAAACTTCAAAAAACGCATAAACTCCCCCGAGATGGGGCAGTCAAACATCGAAAAAAGGCCTTTGTCAAATTACTTGGCTTTAGAGGCCATGCTGTCGAAAAGGATACCTACAGAAAGGTAGGGGCCGGTCAGGTCGATGGTAGAAATATTTCCGTTTATTGTGCCGGACTTAGAGAGACTCTCAATTTTATTCGCCTCGTATCCACCTTCAATAACAAAAAAGAACTTCTTGTATCCGAAGGCGACAGAGGCCCCGTAAGCGTACGCGAGAGAGGCTGATTTCGTAAGCTCACCGTCGACCCCAGCCGTTTTCATTTTTAAAGAGGTCTTGGTCGGACCCGCACCACCGAAGATATCCATGCGCACAAAATCACCGTTGATAAATGGGATACGGACAATTCCGTAAACGGTGTCCGAGTTGAGCGTTGCTTTATAGTCCGTTGCGGGGTTCGCCGGATTTTCTCCACTATCAGCATATCTTTTCGTATATCGAAGGCCGGTGTCGAGAAACTTTGAAACAGAGTAAGTTGCTTCGGCTCCGATTTGATAAACATTGTCAATTTTCTCCAAAGCCTGCGCTGTGAGTTCGGTGTTGACATCTTTTGGGTCCGCACTGATGGCTCCTACAAAAAGGCGTGCCTTTACTGGAAAAGAATTTTCTGCGAATAACGAAGGCGACAACAATAAGATAACTAGACCAAGGTATATTCTCCGCACGTGAACTCCCAAAATATTTATTTAATTTTAAGAATTCGGATCTCATTATACAAGACTAGTTTACCGCCTAAACGTCTCATATTGAGACAAATTGAAACTGTCTAGCTAACACACGGTGTCCGCGCCTTAGACGATGATTGCCCACTGCAATCGAGGAGGAGCGGCACTGCTATTGCTCTAATAGAAGGTATGGAAGACAAATATAAATATCGAAGTTTACTGGTGTTTGCTCTCGTACTTGCGACCTATGGCATTCACAGCGGAATGTCGCAGAAGCCCGTCGTCATAACGTCAGAAGAGACAATCGTCGAGGCTCCTCCACTTAAAGTGGTGGCTCCGGCGGTAGCTCATAATGTATCGCCGAAGCATGCGGTGAAAACTGCTGATCCGGCTGCGGAGATCTTCGAACGCTTTGGAAATAACTCGCAAAGTATTGCTCCGCGATTCATCGAACATATGGGAGTCAAAATCGACCTCTCAGAAATCGATCTGCT
>JAYTDP010000162.1:0-3727 GCA_043735865.1 Bdellovibrionales bacterium | reverse complement strand
ATTCCCCCCAAGAGGCGAAAAAAAACCAAGCCAACGTACGGATCGAAACAGAGGCGTCTTGAGGGTAAAAAACGCGACTCAGCAAAGAAGAAATTACGGAGCGAGAAATATTAACGAATTCGAACTCGACAATACTGAAATGCTTTAGGACTATTGCCTCAACATTTTTTGGGGGTTATATGGGAAAACTAATTCTAGCTACACTATTGTTTGTTCCGGCATTGTCCTTTGCTTCTGCGGATACGGATGTGAGTTGTAAAGATGCGACCCAGTCGTTGAAAGTTGCAAATGCAAAAGCTGAAGTTGCTAACGCCGCTTATGCCGACGCTCTCGCGGCTTACAACCAAAAGCTGGTGGACGATCGTGTCGTAGTTTCTGCTGATCAGGCTCAACTGATCGAATCAATGAAAGCTGATATCGCGGCTGAATGGGCGAAAATGGATGTCGCGCTTAGTTCAAACGCCCGCAAATTTGATCGGAACGGCAATCTTTCGGCCGAATACGCACGTCTTCGCCGCGAAACGCAGGCGAGAGTCGATTTGATTCGCACCGATTACGTTCTACGAATGAAAAATCTCGCGAACTCCTACGGAGTCCAAGCTTTCGAAAAGGCAACCATGGCCTATAATGAAGCTTTGCGCGCACATTGGTTGGCACTGGTGTGCTACGATCTGGCACTCACGGCTTGCCATTGATCTGACGGCTTATGGAGACAACGGGTACCGAATGTATATTATGCCGCTCAAAGGACCTGGTTAGTTTCACGATTGAAGGTGGCTCGGGAACAAAAACGTATTTTGATTGTTCCGAATGCCGCCTTCGTTTTTTAGACCCGAAATTACATTTAGCCCTCGAGCAGGAAAAAAACCGATATCTTGTCCATCGAAATAATAAGCTCGATTCGCACTATCAGGAATTTGTAACCCCATTATTTGAGGTGATTTCAAATTTATTTACCGATCCGGTTCACTGTTTAGATTTCGGTTCGGGCCCGAGTTCGGCGCTTTCGCACTTGCTCGAAAAAGACGGATTTGAGGTTAGTCAATACGATCCGATTTTCGCTGACGATAAATCTGTTCTCGAAGAGACATATGATGTCGTCGTTGCCACTGAAGTTGTCGAACATTTTTACCGCCCCCATCAGGAGTTTCTGCTGCTGCGCCAGCTGTTGAATGCGGGCGGGTGCTTGGGGCTCATGACTCAGATTTTGAATGACTCGATTGATTTTAAAAACTGGTACTATCGTCGCGACGACACTCACGTTGCGTTCTACCGCAAAGAAACCTTCGACTGGATTACGAGTCATTTCGGATTTCACAATGCCGAAATACACAATGCGAACTTAATTACGATGCGCGGTTAAGTAGAAGAACTTTTCTTAGCCTTCAATTTATTTGCATCGGCTTCGCGCCAAAGTAACAAAGCCACTATTGATTGGTATGGAGCAAATTTTGCGGACAATTTGTTCAACTCTTTCGCAGTCGGCATTTCTTTTTTCTTTTTCCAAACTTGATAACCTTTGCGAACACCAAAATCGTCGACGGGCCATACGTCGAGACGTCCGAGTTGAAATATCAGGAGCATCTCGACGGTCCATTTTCCGACTCCAAAAATTGCAGTCAGTCGTTCAATGATTTCTTCATTCGGCAGAACACAAATATCTTTTGGAGTCGGGACCGTGCCATCGAGAGTCTTCGCCGCGATATCTTTTATCGCTCGAGTCTTCGATTGCGAAAATCCGCACATCCGCAATTGATCCGGATCAACATCAAACAGATCTTGCGCGGTGGGAAACGTCTTTTTTGGAAAGCCCTGAAGCATTCTATTGAGTATCGTTTCAGCAGCTTTTCCGTGAAGCTGCTGATGTGCAATTGCACGGACCAGAGATTCGTATGGTGAGCGTTCTAATCGGGGAGAGAAGTCGAGCTTATGTCTTTCAATCAGCCCCTTTAAAGAAGTGTTTCTCTTTGCTAAATCCTTAAGACCTTCTTTAAAAATCTTCGGATCAAATTGATTTTGCATAAGTGAATCCTACCAAAGGATCGATTCTTGCAGAATACATTTTGCTATTATTACGCGTTTCATGAACGCAACACAAAGGAGTCAAGATGCAGCCTCAAACACCAGGGCCAACACCGAAGAACCAAGAAGTCCGCGAGCCTAAGAAAAGCTTTCCGACAATCGAAATGGACGCTAATGGACCCGAATTTAACAGCGAGAACAAACAGGCGCAAGTTCAGGCGACTGATGATAAAGGGCCCGAAGCAACTCAAGCCCCAGAAGTAAACGATGTCCAAAAAGCTCCCTGAATTCGACTGAAAAGAATAAAAAAAGGAAGCCGCGAGGCTTCCTTTTTTTGTACATGCTTTTCGGGATTTACATATTGTAGGCAATGCCGATGTTCGCGAAGTCGTAATCGGAAGCCGCATCATCATTCGACCAGTTGGTCGCGCGGATAAAATCGAGCCCGACTGCCCAAGTTTCATTTACCGCATACAGCATACCGACTCGCATTGACGGGCCGAATGAGCTCTCGCTATCAACCGCCGGCTGGAGGCCCACGGCTTTCACATCATCGTTTTTAATGTAGGCAATACCCGGAGCCAAATAGACATCGAATGGACTGTGATCGATGAGATGCACTGGAGTATTGATGCCGACAACGAGTTGACCAGGTTTTTGTGGAGTCGTGTGATCGTTTTCTCCTGACATAAGAGCGAATCCGCCGAAGCCCATAGTTCCCATTCTGCGCTCATAATCGAGACCGAGATCCAATTCGCCGCGGTTAAATCCGACAAGGCCACGGACGGTGCTGGTGCCTTCGCGCCAGTTGTTGCGCATTTCTCGTGCGTTCTCCCGGATGGATTCGGCGTGTGCGATCCCCGCTGTTAACATTGCTGCTGCCAAGACGATTGCAGTTCTAAATTTTGTCATAGTTGTTCCTTTCAAAGAGTGTTCGTACTCCACACACATTTGCAAAACGGAAACCATGGGTGAAAGTCCAATTTCCATTAAAAATGAACAGGTTTAGCTGATTCATGTCCCATGATACGAGGAAATTTGACCCCGCTTTATTCCGACTTCTGGAAATTTAGAGGCGGATTCTTTTGGGATTGCCCATCCGGCAGTTCCGATAAAATAAGAGGCTCGTGTTTTCACGAACCTCTTATTTGCAAGCTAAAGGCCACCTTACATTTAGATTTTAAGCGATCGGAAGAATGCATCCGAGTTCGGTTCGCGTCCTAAAAACTGCCGTAAGAGATCGATCGCATCCTGCATGTTTCCTTTTTCAAGAATAGTCCGACGATATCTCGAGCCCAAGCGGGTATTGAGCAATCCGCGTTTTTCGAAAAGTGAGAACATGTCTTGTGCGTAGACCTCTGACCATAAATATCCATAGTAGCCCGCATCGTAGCCACCCATCATATGGCCGAATGTTCCCGGAAATCGTCCGCCCGCGATTGGCTCTTGGCCGACGACATCACGGTAAACTTGTTCGTACGTTTGGTTAACGTCGACTTTTCCACTTTGCGAGTGAATCGTCATATCGAAAATTCCGAGCATCAGCTGCCGAGTATAAAAACGGCCTTGCCCGAAATCTTTGGCCGCGAGCATTTTATCGAGAAGAGCTTTCGGCAATTTTTTTGATTCATCTTTGTAATGACCCGAAATCATATTCACAATGTCGGCATTCCAAACCCAGTTTTCGAGCATTTGAGATGGAGCT
>JAYTDP010000161.1:0-3323 GCA_043735865.1 Bdellovibrionales bacterium | reverse complement strand
TAGATCCTCGAACGCTGGCGACTGCTACATCAAAGCTGAATTCTATCGAATCCGAATTTACTCGCCTTCAGATTTGGGCGGTCTTGTATCAAATGGTTCGCGACCAAGAGTTCGGGCCGCAAGAGTATTTGCTGCTCGTTAAAAATAGTTTAGCAAAAGAAACGAGCCTCCACGTAGCGGGAGTTATGATTGATCCGCTCACCACACTCCTCTCCTATCTTCCGATCTCAACCGATGCCGAAGTAAAAATGCGTCTGGATATCGTGGGCAATACTGAAAAAGTGCTTTGGTCACGCCTGCTCAGCGCTAAGCCGAATTCGGATTGGCAAAAGATTTTATACGAGGCGTTCGTAAGGATTGCCGAAACACCAACCGCAGCCGATCACTTGGTCTCTCTCCTTACAAGAAAGATTACGATAGTCGGACTGACTCTAGATACGGATCGCAAGTGGGCGGCAATAATTCGGCTTTCTGCTATGGGTGATAATCGAGTCTTGCCGATATTGGCGAAACAAAAATCCGCAGACCCGTCTGATCGCGGAGTCCAAATGGCGACGGCCGCAGAAGCGGCAAGCCCATCGCTTGAGATTAAGCGTAAATGGTTCGCAGAATTAACAGGGAGCGATTCGAAGAAGCTTGCACTCTTGCGAACGGCAATGCGCTCGGCATTCCCGCCATGGCAGGATTCAATCAAAGAATCTTTCGCTACGGAATATTTTGATTCCCTTCCAAAATTAGCAAAAGAAAAGCAAATCGATCGCGCGTCGTTATTTGCGCGCTCATTCTTGCCCGCAACGTGTACTCCTAAAAGTGCAGCAGCTATCGGGACTTTTTTAAGTACGCAAAAAGATTTGCCGCCAATGATAAAAAAAGATTTAAGAATTGCCGAGCAGGAGGATAACCGCTGCGTTGCCGTTCGGCAGGCGGTTTTAAAAAAGCAAGGGCCCTAAAACGACAAATCCCGTAATATCCATTCTGGTTATTACGGGATCAGTCCAAGTCCTAGAATAAACTAAAGCCTAAGCTACTTTTTTAAAGATAGTATCCAACACGCTTCGTTGGCTTGATCGAGATGATTCAACAAAATACATAAGGTCATCTACGATTTGCGTATCGCGGTTATTAGTTGGGTGAAATTGAATACCGCAACCACGATCATTTAGCCAAACAACTGTTGCTGGAATAGTACGCTCACGACCACTCACATGAAACTTGATCACAAGTTTGTCGGTAGGTCCGACATTCTTATCGAGATCTTCAAGTTCTATGAATGCGCCAGTAAGACTGATATTTTTCAGTCGCCCTTTTTCTTCGCGACGGGCGTAGTTTCTGCGAAACTCCACATCCATCTGCAAAGGAAGTCTTGGGGCTACTGATCCTAAAGTCCCCTCTTGCATGTTACCTCCAACGGTCTAAGAAATTTATCGGCAGTTTCAAGGGGTTACCTAAGCATTCTCACGAATTAATGATTTTCGAGCACCGTTTTGAGACGTGTCTCAGTTCGAAACAGCTTAAATCTTTACATATGAGCCATAAGCCAGACTGAAGCTTCATATTATTAATGATTGACAGGATTAAGCGCAAATCGCTAAACCTATGGTAATCTTAATAAGTAAGAATTGGCCCGCAGTCAGGCCACATAAATAAGCACCATAAAGCTTACGTTTAATAATAATAAGGTTACTAATCTCAATTTATTTTCTAAGGGTTCCACCCATTTCCGCACAAACTCTAACCAGGACAACTAAATGAGCGAGATTTCCGATAACGGAGACCGACCAGCATCATCAGAAAAAGAATCAAAACCAAAGCGCCGCGAAAAGGCTGAAGCACCGGCTGAAAAAGCTCCGAGGGCCGAAGCAGCTCCTCCGCCAGTAGCAGACAATGCGGGCCAACAAGCACCGCCCCCGTCTCAATCCCAACCTCAAAATCAGAGTTCGGCCCAAAGCCAACAGCAGGGTTCGCAACAACAACAGCAGCATGACAACATGGATGATGGAGGAGATCGTCCTCAACGCGGATTCCGACCACGCAATGGTGGCGGCGGCGGTGGCCAAGGTGGCGGCGGACAAGGCGGAGGCCGAAATTTCCGGAACAATAATCCTCGCGGTGGCGGGGGAGGCGGCGGCGGCGGTCGCGACCGTCATGATCGCAATGATAGAAACAATCAAGATCGCGGATTCCGTCCAAATATGAATCCGCGCCGACATGATAATGATATGGGAATGGGCTCTGAACCGCCTCCGGGAATGGCCGGCAACACCGGGATCCCGCCAGTCACTCAAGCAGACCTCGCCGACATCAATTTGACCGATGACGAGAAGAAGCAGCTTTCGAGCAAAGATCTCAAATCAAAAGACATCCAAGGCATCATCACTCTCGCTGAGAAATTGAAAATTGAAAATGCGGCAGGACTTCGCCGCCAAGATATCATTTTCGAAATTCTCAAGCGTGCAGCGTTTATTGGAGACATTTACGGGAACGGCGTTCTCGAAATTCTTCCCGATGGATACGGCTTCTTGCGATCTCCGGATTACAACTATTTGCCGGGACCAGATGATATCTATGTTTCTCCTTCGCAAATTCGTCGCTTCGGTCTACGTACCGGCGACACAGTTTCAGGAACAGTTCGTCCACCGAAAGAAGGCGAGCGCTATTTCGCTCTCCTCAAAGTGGATTCACTCAACTTCGAACCAAGTGAAAATTCGAAGAACAAAATTTTATTTGATAACTTAACGCCGCTTTATCCGACGAAGCGTTTGAACCTCGAGTACGCGCCGACTGAAATGACCACGCGAGTGGTTGATATGATGGCGCCCCTCGGAAAAGGGCAGCGCGGTTTGATCGTGGCGCCTCCGAGAACCGGTAAAACAGTTCTCATGCAACATATTGCGAATGCGATTGCGCATAATCATCCAGAAGTAAAACTGATCGTTCTATTAATCGATGAGCGACCGGAAGAAGTAACGGACATGGCTCGTAACGTAAAAGGCGAAGTTATTTCTTCGACTTTCGATGAGCCACCTACACGTCACGTTCAAGTTGCCGAAATGGTCATCGAGAAAGCAAAACGTCTCGTTGAACATAAACACGATGTGGTTATCTTGCTCGATTCGATTACTCGTCTCGCGCGTGCGTACAACACCGTTGTTCCTCCATCAGGAAAAATATTATCAGGCGGTGTGGATTCGAATGCACTCCACAAACCGAAACGATTCTTCGGTGCTGCTCGTAACATCGAAGAGGGCGGTAGCTTAACTATTATCGCAACGGCTTTGATCGATACGGGCTCACGTATGGATGAGGTTATTTTCGAGGAGTTC
>JAYTDP010000160.1:0-3501 GCA_043735865.1 Bdellovibrionales bacterium | reverse complement strand
ACATTGAAGACGGGCCATCTTCGATTTTGTTTAAAAATTGCATTCGCAAAATCAATTTCTTTAAAAATATGTTCTTTACTCGCGTACTCACTGCCGGGGTCCTGTCCGAACTTTTCAAGTCGCTTACGGCGGATACGGTAGAGAGATTCGTGGTCGATCATGAGGCCCACTATTTTGCGTTGATCGACCGCAAAGAGTTCTGGAGCAACGGCCTGATTTAAAACCAGAGGAATATTGGCTACCTTCCAACCCTTATGACTTAGAAAAATCGAGAGCGGAGTTTTGCTGGTACGGCTGATGCCGACTAAAATAATGTCGGCCTCGTTTAAATGGGCCATCGTTTTACCGTCGTCATTTTTGACTGTGTACTCGATGGCTTCGATGCGCTTGAAGTATTTCTCATCGACGGTATGGAGCGATCCGGGTGCCGCATCCACCATGACGTCGCCAAAATAATTCGCCAGGCCCTGAAGCATCGGCCCCAATAGATCGACGGCGATTATGCCGCGGGCTTGGGTCGTCTCAAGGATTTTACGGCGCATGGTGCGGCTCGCGACCGTAAACACGACCATCCCTTTTTTATCGGCGACATCGTCGATTACACCTTCGATTTGCGCCTCGGTTCGCACGTTTTTAGATTTTACGATCGAGATATCTTTGTCGTGATATTGCACGAGTCCGGCTTTCACCATTTGGCTCGCGGTTTCGCCGGTTCCGTCAGAGATAATAAATATGGTGAGGCGGTCTTGACTCATTTAAAGCTCATGTTGGAGGAACCAGCGTCACATCGTCGGATGGATTCAAAGGTGATTTCCATGCTTTTTGAAACTGTTCGGGCGTCAATTCGCGCGGCAAAAACACACGTAGCTTCGGGCGGTCGAGTTTTGTCCAAAGCGTCTGAATATCGTGAATCCAATCTTCCGCTTTCGGCTGCATTTTAATTTCAACGACCATGCGGTTCGGAAATCTTTGCTCTGAAGCAATTAACAGAGGCGCATCGTTTTTAAGTTTCATTTCTGGGAGGCGAAGATCATGGGTTTTAATTGCTTGTTCAATTTCAGGGCCCAATTTTTTTGTTTGATGGACTTTTGATTTCGCAATCTGAAAATTTAAGTACCAATCGATGCGTGTCGCAATTTCCGACTCGTCCGGCTCGGGCAAAACCCAAAGATCTGACCCTGGTCCAAACGCTTTCGCGCGATAAAGAGTCTGAAAGCCCATTACAAATCCTTGGTGACTTCGTTTAAAATCCCATTCACAAATGCCGCCGAATCAGTGTTTCCATACTTGCGTACGACTTCAATGGCTTCGTTCATCGCTACTTTCGGCGGAGTTGGATCTACTTTATCAATCATTTCAAAAATCGCGATACGCATCGTGTTCTTGTCGACGAGCGACATGCGGGAGAGGCTCCATTTCGCGCTGGCGGTCGCCAACCGCTTGTCGATTTCTGGCCCTAGCTCATTGACGCCGTCAAGCAGATGACGAGCATACGACCACATCTCTTCAGATCCGCGAACGACTTCGCGAAAATAATCGAGGCTGGACGAAATCTCGAGGTCAGGTGAAAACTCGCGTTGAAACAAAACCTGCAATGCAAGTTCGCGCGACAACCGCCGCATCGGCACTTTTTGATCGGCTTGATCATTCATATTAATTCCTCAAGCTCTTTTTCTAGGGTTTCAACAAATTCTTGTACGTCTTTAAATGTACGATAGACGCTCGCAAAACGCACGTACGCAACGTCATCAATTTTTCGAAGTTCACCCATAACCAGGGTGCCGACATCCAATGACCGTATTTCTTTCTCATTTTTACCAAGCACAAGGCCGGTGATACGGGTCACGATGGCTTCAATTTGCGGTAGGCTCACCGGCCGTTTGAGGCATGCGAGCTGAATTCCTTTACGTAATTTCTGGGGGTCAAAGGGTTCGCGCGCACCGTCGCGTTTAATAACGTAGGGATAGCGTACGAGCAAAGTTTCAACGGTCGTGAAGCGCCCCAGGCATGAAATGCATTCGCGACGACGGCGAATCTCGTGCTCTTTGTGAACACGAGTTTCGAGAACTTTGACATCTTGGCTTTTGCAGAGTGGGCATTGCATAAAATTGACTTGTAGGTGAATAACTGTAACATTGCAAACATGCATTACATTAAATCTGCGTTGGCAAATTTGGCGAAAATACTACCATGTGCGCTTCTTTTGGTGTCGAGCTTAGCGACGGCCCAAATTTTGATCGAAGATGGGGCGAAGAGCGCTCAACCGAGCTCTGAGCCGCCAGTTTATGAAAATCAAAATGCAAATCCGCAGGGTAACGGTCGAGTCGGCGAAGGTGCCGCGCAACAATACTTCCGCAAGCGTGAAAATACAGAGTCGCGGCCGATGGTTCGTCCAACCGAACCAGGTGCTCGCTACATGTCGATTTATCTCGGCTCTTTCGTTAACGACACCGCCTACCGTTGGGGCGATAATCGTAAAGATGAAGACGTCGGCGAAACTATTTTCGGCGTCAATTATCGCATCGGTGAATGGGTGAATTCGGCCGATCTCTTAGCGAATATTGAATACACGCAGTATGATGTCGACGGACATAACGCAAAAAAACTCAGTTTCATGCCAGTTGTTTCTTTCCCAGACGTCAAAAGTGGTTTTCCGCTTTATTTCGGTGGCGGCGCGGGGCTTGGTATTTTCTTAAAACAAGTCAGCGACGAAAGTAGCCTTTCGCTCGACTATAATATTCACGCGGGTGCGCGATTCATGAACATGTTCGAAAATGGCGGTGTCTTAATCGAAACGGGCCTAAGAGGTTTCTTCAATCTAATTGGTTCGGGTCAATTTGATGGAGTTTACGTTTCGATTGGCGGCGCCTTTACATTTTAGATGAGTATTCACCGACCGATCCAGGAGGCCTTACTCGAAGGCCTCGATCTTACTTTTAATCAAAAGCAACCGGCCGATAAAGTTCTCGACAAGATTTTTCGCAAATCGCGAAAGTTCGGCTCGCGAGATCGCCGCTTTCTGGCCGAAACATTTTACGAAATTGTCCGTTGGTGGCGCCCCCTCGTCGAAAATGTGATGGGACGCTGGCAGGATTTCGATCTGCCCATTGAGCGAAGTGATCTCGAGGCGATACTCGAATTTTACTTAAAAGATCCTCATCCTCTCCAATGGGAAAAGAAATCGCGCGCAAGCGCGCACTCGATACCGGACTGGCTCGACGAATTGGGCACGGCTGAACTCGGAGACCAATGGGAAAAGGTTTTAGCGAAAATAAATCTTCCGGCCAAAGTCTATTTGCGCACGAATACGTTAAAAGCAAAACGGGAAAATCTGCAAAACCAACTGGCGGATGAGGGGATTGAAACAGATCGGGTTGAGGGAATCCCAGAGGCTCTCGTCTTGCGCGAGCGTAAAAACGTGTTTCAGACCAAGGCTTATTTGAGCGGAATGTTTGAAGTGCAAGATGCCGGTTCACAATTGATCGCGCCCATTTTGAAAGT
>JAYTDP010000159.1:0-5050 GCA_043735865.1 Bdellovibrionales bacterium | reverse complement strand
CGCAGGTTTTACTCAATATTTTAAATAATGCGAGTGATGCTCTGCTCGCTTCCGGTCAAAAAAAGATTCGCATCGAGTACATCGAGCGACCCGAACTTGTCGGGCTTTCCGTGCAAGATTCCGGTCCCGGGGTAGCTCCGGAAGTCGTCGGCTCTCTGTTCCAGCCATTTTTTACGACGAAACCAGTAGGAAAGGGCACAGGTCTAGGTCTTAGTGTCGCCAAAGGAATCATCGACTCTCATGGAGGCAAAATATTTTACAGTGCCGCCGCCGATGGTGGCGCGACCTTCACAATGCTTTTCCCTCGGGTCGAGTAACGTCTCATGTTGAGATTCATATATGTACCGACGAAAGCAGTGCGCCATTCTAAAGAATGATCAACATTTAGCCGTTACATATGTGTAGAGGTCGATTAAATGTCCGAAGATCCAAAGAAATTGCTGATTATTTTGAAAGCGAAGGCAGCGAGCCTGCAATCGGCAGAAGCCTATTTGCAGAATCGTAATTGGGAAATTTTTTCGACGACCGAAGTTAAGACCGCCATTCCGTCAATTCTTTCATGTAAAGCGTCCTATGTTTTATTAACTGTTGAGCACGCGAACTCGAAAGTGATTCGACTGGGTCAAATTATCACGCAGACTTTGCGGATTCCGGTTATTTTTTTCGCTGAAGGCGTGAGCCTTCAGGGGCAAGCCACTTTGAATGAATTAAAAAATCCATACGTCATTTTTCCTCCGGTAAGTGGTCCTTCGATCGAGCGAATGATTTTAAAGATAGCGCGCGATATCGAGACCAGCGCGGACTTAAAAGCTCAGTTTACGCAGAGTGCGGACCTTGCAAATAAGGCACAAGAGCAGTTGGCGCAGATGTTTAGCGGCGAACCGTCAAACAGTATGGAATTTTACAGTCATCAGAAAGGCTCATCCGGTGCATTTTCGGTGGAGCAAAAGGGTCCTGGCCAGAATATTCATAACGTGACCGAACAAAAAAATGTATCGAGTGCGCACACTTTACGACAGCAATCAAGGGAAGGACATGACACTCATTCTTACCTCAACTCGCAAGGCGTTGAAGTGCCCGAAATTAATGCGCCCGCCGATCCGATTGTAATCGCGAAAAAAGTGAGATCGCCCGGAAAAAATATCATCGTCGGTCTCGATAAAGGAAAGTCGAAAGACGCCGAGGCTAGTGGAGACTCTAACAATGAACGAGTCGGCGCGCCTGGTAGTGTGGCAAAAACTATTGTGCTTCCGGGATTGGGCCAGGGCTCAACCGATTCAATTTTGATTCAAGGGGCTCATCACGCAGTAGAACGAGTTTCACAAAGTCCTGATCACGCTGAACACATGCTGGGCTTGAGTACTAAACTTCATTGTTTTTTTGTCGAGTCAGAAAAATTTCGTGGTTACGTACTGGTCGCCTATTCACAAAATAAAGATCTCGAGAAAAAATTCAAAGATGATCTTCGCCAAACCTTTTTAAAATTTATCAAGGCCTCCGGAATCGCCGTGCAAATAAAGGATTCCGCCGATATTTCAATCCTCGAAGTCGACTTCGAAGAGTGGTCTTTAAAAGAATCAGAATTCCTCGTAAAATCTGTCCACGCTGGAGCCGAAGTCGCCGTGACGTTTTTCCCTGCCGACGAAGACCACGTTTTGATTGAACCGAGTGCCGATGGCAAGATGCTGATTGTCCCGTTAGAAGAAATTGAAGTCGATGTTCCTCTCGATTTTGACTTATTTCTCTATATGCCGTCGAACGCCAAGTACTTCCACTATACAAAAAAGAATGGAAAGCTTTCTCAGGCTCAGAAAGACCGTTTGATCAATAGTCAAAAGGGGCATTTTCATGTGTTGGCCGAGGCTAAAGAAAAGGTCACAAAATATCGAACAACTCGTTTCGTGAATGACAAAATTCGAAAACATAAATCTCGCAAAGCGTCTTAAATCTCGTTCGGTTTTTTGGTAAAAAGGACTTACGAACTTTTTTTACTTTGGCTTGAAATTTTTTTAGTCATTCGAAATTGACTCAACTCGTTCGCTATTACGTAAATCTGTCCCAGCCCAAAGTGTTTCTTATAGTTCCCTTCTCCATTTGGTTCTTCGCCGTACACCAAACACATGCGGGGTGCGCTAGAACATTATTCAATTCTAATCTGGTGCCGAAATTGGTCCTTCCCTTGCAAATAGGTAAAACCTTAAGCGACAAAAGGGGAATGAATGATCAACACGGGCACGTTCACAAACATCAGCCGCACCCTCATTGGACTGGGTTTAGTTTTATCTTTATCCGTTTCTTACGCTGCTAAGGGCAGCTCAGGGGACGACGCGAACGCCCCAACTAATTACGTTTTCGATGCTGAATACATGATGAACCTAATTCGCACAGTGCCGGCCGGAGATTTAGAAGCCGCCGTGCGAAATATCAATGCGGTTCTCGCCCACACGGACCACCGCCCGTACCAACAAATTATCGACACGCTTTTTGAGCGGGTCGAACAAGAAATTGCAAAAGGAAATTTTGAGCCAGCTTTAAAGCCGGGCCAAAAAATGAACGGTATGGACATCAAGCTTGTGGACTTCTTGTTTGATGTTATAGGCCAGATTGCTCCCGGTGCTGAATATTCTGAGCGTCTGGGTGGAGAGATGAATAAAGTCGTTAAGTTGGTTGCGAGTGATGAAGTCACCTTGCTTGCGTTCGAACACCGAAAGTATCCAGATCGATTCGCAGTTTATGTTAAAAATTGTGCGCATAACAAATCAACTCTGGTTGCTTTACCGGGGTCTGAACCGATCAATGAAAAAGCTCTCGATGACGAGCTAAAAGGATTTCGCGCTCATTTAGAAAACGAAATTAAAGGCCAGCCCGAAGTTATCGATGCACTTGTCGCCATCCGCCAAAAGGATTTAGTTTACGGTCATCGTACCCATTCTCCTTCGGTTTGGTTGCTTGGGTTGCCAGGCGTCGGTAAAGACACTTCCGCTCGTGGATATGTGAATGCGATTAATAATGATCCGGAGGCGTGGAAATCGCATATGTATACAATCTCTCCGCTCGTCGGCAAAGAAGACCTGTGGAGTATCCTCGGCTCAGGAACCGGGTACGTCGGTTCAGAAAACTTCCCCCCGTTTCTTGAATTCTTGGTGAACCATTCTGGTGGTCGCTACATGAAGGTAAAGTCCGAAGGCGGACCAAACGAGAAGCCGAAATTTAAGGTCATCGAAAATCCCAATTGGAAGCCAAATGCACAATTTGATTTTGTTCCCGAGCGCGCTGTTCTCTACTTAGATGAGTTCCACAAATGGTCAAAAGACATTAAAGACCTTTTCATCAAGAAGGCACTCGAGTCTGACGGTACTTTCCGTATTTATAATCCAAATGAGGGCCTCGATAAGATCAGCGTTCCCATCACCATTATAATTGGATCTAATGACGGAATCTCACTCCTCGCGTCTCGAGAAAAAAACGGCCAACGATTTGGTGACCCGCTCACGTACGAACAGATGCTCGAAAAGCAACAACGTGTAGCTCGTGACGAAAACGCAATTAGCGGTGCTATATTAGGTAGCGGCGGTGCCACTAGCGGCAGCGAAATTTCAAAAGGGACATCCGAAGAACTTTTGAATCGCGTTAAAACTGTCATTGTAATGCGTCCTTTATCTCCCGCTCAGTTGAAGGAAATCGCTGACCACAAACTTCGTTTGATGATCGCGTCTCTTGCGAAAAGCTCAGGTGGATTCGAAAACGTCACTATCGAATATACCCCGGAAGTGGTTAACTTAATCCAGGAATACCATTACGTTGCCGAAGACAACGCTCGACCAATTGAGAAGCGCATTGAAACTCTCTTTCAAGAGCCATTGTTTGAGGCATTTCGAAATGGCGTCGTTAAGCGAGGTGAAAAGGTCACTTTGCGTTTCAATATTCGTCAAGAAGCCGACAAAACCTACACTGGAGTTATCGATTTCCCAGGTGCAAAACCCGCGCGTGCGCAGACAACAATTCCTATCCGTGCAACTGAACAAGAGCGAACCCGTCGCCCAATATCTGACGACGAACTAAAGGTTCTCGATCTTTTGCCGCAACAATTGAAAAAAGAAGTAGTCGGGCAGGACCACGCAATGGACAAAATCGGTCGTGCCTTGAAACTGACTGAAGAGGGGCGTGGAACGAGCGCAACGAACGCAGAAGTTAAAACTGCGGCCCGTACTTTCTTGCTTCTCGGATATTCTTCAGTTGGTAAAACTCAGACTGGAAAAGCTGTTGCGAAGCATTTGTTGAAAGACGAAAACGCAGTCGTCACGATTTCGTTTTCTCCAAATATGACCGAAAAGGAACTGAACGAAGCCATTCTTGGAACAAAAGATTACAAAGGCGAGGCTGTCCCATCAAAGTTCATGCAGTATTATGATCGCGCCGCCGGCCGCCTTGTCGTTTTGCTCGACGAAGTTGCAAACGTGCGCGACAAAGATATTCTCAATAAACTCTATGATCTCTTCCGCGAGCCGGTTGTTACAACTTTCTCTGACGGTCGTGAGCGTGTGATGTCGAATGTGATCTTCTTGGTGACTGGTAATGCCGGCCAAGAACTTCACAAAGAATTGCCATCTTATTTGCCTGAAGTTGTTCGCCGTGAAGCTATGCAAGAGGTTCACCGCCGTTTGGCAGGTAATCCAAATCTTCAGCGCCAGATATACGAACAGTATTTCAGTGCTCCGCTACTTGCTCGTATCGGTGACGACAACATATTCAATTATGGTCCGCTTGATTATTTAGCGGCCGGTAAACTTGTGCAGATAAAAATGCGCGGAGCCGTGAACAACTTAAAGCCGCGCGAAGGTCGTCGTGGTTGGAATTTAGTATTTAAAGACTCTGCAGCATACACAAAGATTGTGGACGCAATCGAACGGGAAGGTTTTAATACCAGGGAGCAAGGGGCTTCGATTGACCATTTCATACAGCAGAAGTTCGAAGAAGGACTTCGCGAAATGCTTTTAGCTAAACTCGTCGCCGATGGATCACAAGTCGTGCTCGATTTCGGTGGGATTGA
>JAYTDP010000158.1:0-5002 GCA_043735865.1 Bdellovibrionales bacterium | reverse complement strand
AGACGCTTTCGTTGAAATAGAATCGAATCTCTCCGCGCAGCTTGTCGCCGGAGAGATGAATCGTGCCGCGAATTGATGCGGGTATTGGCGTGTTCTTTGTCCCGTCAGGCAGATACGGTTTGCCGGGCTTACCTTTTATATTCGCACGAAGATCAAGAACTTTAATAACGGATAGAATGATCGGATTCACAACATTCACATTGAAAGTGGGAGCGGCCGGTGCGGGCACGACTGTTGCGGGTCCGCCTGAATATACATTCAGCACATCGAAGACACCGTCTTTTTTAAACTGCTTCGCTAAATTATGACTGACGTTGATGCTAGCCACTTTCTTTTGCGCTTTTCCGACAGCTGAACAAAAAGAGACGAGCACGCGATAATCCGAAGGGATTAAGTCGCTGCATTTTTTAAAATCGAAAATATAAAATTGAGATTCGCTGAGGAGCCAGGTTTTAGATTCCGCTTCGAAGGTATGCAAGAGTTCTGTCGAAAACTTCTCGGGGAGCTCGATATTGAGAACTTTGTCTTTTGCTGTAGTACCAATCGTTGCCATAACCACCCGTTACTTCTTTTTCGGTAAAACCGGAGAAGAATTAAGGAAATGACACGGCGAAAAGAAAATTTATTTTAGATTTAGGCCGCAAGAGAAGCGGCCCGTGAGAATCTGAGACACTTAGTTATCGTGAGTAGCAACTCGACCCGGCGCCACCGTTGCGGCTGGAGCGTTGCGAACTGTAGATCCGCTGTCCATTTGGCTGTAAACTACAATTCCAACACCTTCGATACGACTGAGTTTAGCCATGTCGGCTTGTAAACGAGGTTGGTTAATGATGTCTCGTCTTAGGACGGCTTCCTTTAAAATCCCATTATAGCCTGGACGTGAAGTAACATCGACTGAATCAGCAAGGGCGATGTCATAACCGATCACTGTTCCGTTGCTCAAAGTTTCGACTACAAAACAAGGTTTGTTTTGCTCAAAATCACACGCGCCGGTTTCGATCAACTTGAGTGCGAGATCTTCAAGTACATAGCCATAGCGCTGATTGCGCTTGTAGCCTCTAAGGTAGTTCTTACGAAGCGGCATTACAGAATAGCCGGGTTGAAGCTCAATACGTCGGAAAAGATTGTCGATCATCGCCAAGTAAGCAGTCTGCGACAAATTCGCGCGAGAAACGTTGCGGCCGTCGAGTTGGTCTTTATAAATAATTTCGATACGTGTTTGCGTTTGTCCGACCGAAGATTGTATCGGTTGTTCTGGACGCGGCGGCTGCGGCAACGGCGGAGCTGGCGGCTGATAAACCGGAGCTGAAGGTTGCGACGGAGTTCTCACGCGGCCACCTGTTGAAGGACCTGGAGGCTGAACCCATACTGGTGCAGTTTGTTGTTGGCCGTAACCTTGCTCAGGACGTGGCATTGGTGGTGGAAGTGGCGAAGGCGGACGTGGGTGATAATCCGGGCGGTTGTAAGAATCTCCGCCGTCTTTGATATCTCCATCAACTACATAAGCGTCGCCTTCGTTCGCTCGTTCATATTTATTTTCTACTTCTCGATCAATGTGAGTGCGTTTGACAGGGAGTGGGTATTGCTCAACTGGTTGCTGCTGGCCATACTGTTGTTGTCCGTAAGGCTGTTGTCCATATTGTTGCTGTCCGTAGGGTTGCTGCATGCACGGTTGTTGTTGGCCATAAGCTTGTTGTTGGCCGTAACCTCGTTGCCCATAAGGTTGCTGTTGCTGCCCGTATTGTTGGTTTCCGCAAGGTTGGCCGTAACGATTGTTATCGCGATTTCCGCCTTTTTTGCCGCCACAAGCGGTCAAAGACATGAGGAGTGAAGCGGACATAACAAATTTAAAAGCCGTATATAGTTTCACAAAGCACCTTCCTATAGAGAGGACCAACCCCTATGTGTGCGAAACAAATGCCGGTTTAAACGCGGTTTTAGCCTATATCGCCGTTAGAGAACTGACAGGGGGACACAAATGGTCACTATTTAAGGGCTTCCCGAATATAGGCGCTGGCCGTATCTAAAGCCCAAACGACGAGGATAATTAAGAGCGCCAGAGCGCCTACCTCATGCCACATCGCCTGCCCTTGATACTGAATCAGTAAGGTTCCGATACCGCCCCCACCGACGAGACCAATGACGGTCGCCATTCGGATGTTGATATCCCAGCGATAAATCGTAAATGATATGTACGGCAGAACTATCTGCGGCACTATGCCGAACCAAACAGTTTGAATTTGGTTGGCGCCGGTCGCGCGAATTCCCTCGATCGGACCTTGATTCACACTCTCGATAATTTCGGAATATTGTTTCGTTAATGAAGCGACCGAGTGGAGCATGAGTGCGAGCATACCTGCGAAGGGACCGATCCCTACCCATACCGAAAAGATAATCGCCCAAATGAGAGGTTCGATCGAGCGGGTCACATTTAAAAAGGTACGCAAAATAAAATAAGTCGCGCGCGCTAGAGGAGTTTCGATCATCACATTTTTCGCACAGAAAAAAGCGAGCAAGAACGCGGCTGGGATCGCGATCATCGTCGCAATGAACGCCATGAAGAAAGTCTCGATGATCGCGAGAATGCCTTTCGGCCAAACCGAGAATTCCGGCGTTAGAAGTGCGGCCATAATTCTCTTGGCACCTTGAAATCCGTCGCCGTCGAACAATTCATAGAAACTAAATTTCGTTAAATTGAGTCCGATTGCGAATGTCACCGTGACCAGAAAGAGCAGCTCGACTCCCCAAAAAGTTTTAAACCACGCACACGGTTCGCGCCGTACTTTGTCGTGATCTGATTCGAAAATGGCGAGACCCAAAGTAACGACGCCCAAGCGATTTAAGAATAAAGTCACAACAAAACTAAACAACAGCGATGCTAAAACAATTATGCCGTTCTTGTGCATATCTAACAGTTGCTCGTCATTCTGCTGAAGAAACAGCATGACCAAAATTAAAATGAGATAGCCAAAGACCACTGTATCAAAGACGCGCGAGCGCGAATTTGAAGTTGCTTTAGTTAACATGCACTTCCTTCGCTTTTTCGCCGTAGATTTGCGCGAACCATTTGTCATCGATGTCTTTAGGGGTTCCGTTGTAAACGATTTCTCCTGCCTTCAAAGCAATCACACGAGTCGCGTATTGCCTAACGAGACTAAGAAAATGCAAGTTACATAAAATTGTAATGCCCAATTCTTTATTCACTTTTTCGAGGTAATCCATAACCACATGGCAGGTGGCGGGATCGAGACTTGCCACGGGCTCATCGGCCAAAAGGATCTGCGGCTCTTGTAAAAGTGCTCGCGCAATGGCGACTCGTTGCTGCTGGCCGCCCGAAAGCTGATCGGCGCGGATTCGCGCTTTGTCGCCAATTCCAACGAGACTCAAGTAATCGAGAGCTTTCTTTTTATCTTCAAGAGAAAACATTCCAAAAATACTTTTTAAAGTCCCTGTTCTCGCAAGTTTGCCCATAAGAACGTTACCCAAAACCGAATGTCGGCCAACCAAATTAAAGCTTTGAAAGATCATCGCTACTTTTTGTCGAAGTGAGCGCTCAGCAACACCTCCGACTTTTGCGATATCGTGTCCGTTAAACATGATTTCACCCGATGTAGGAGCAACGAGATGATTGATGCAACGTAGAAGGCTCGACTTACCAGAGCCACTGAGGCCGATGATGACAAGGAATTCTCCCGGCATAACATCGAAAGATACGTTTTTGACCGCGTGAACGCCGTTCGGATAAATCACATTCAGATTTCGAACTGAAAGTAAGGCCGGCTTCGCGGTCACATCATCTCTATTTCTTGCCGAGTTCGGCAACATCTTTACCGAGTGTCTTTAAAATCTGGCGAACAGAATCATAACGGGCGTCTGTCGAGCGAATCATCCCGGTGATCCCAAAAACTTCATTTAAAGATTTCTGTCCCTCCGGAGTATCCATGAATTTAATCAAAGCGTCGACTACCTCGACTTTTATTTTTTCATCGAGACCCGCACGGAAAACGATCGGGTCATTAGGGATCGGCTCGGTTAACTGAATAATTTTAATTTTGTCCTCAACGTCCGGATACTGTGCTTTTACCAATTTGCGCGCATCCTCGATTTCGCCTTTTTCATTGGGGGGAGAATAGTAAGTTGCTCCCGCATCCACCTGTTTTTGGTAGATCATCATGATGACATTATCGTGCTTATTCGCGAAGACAGTTTGTGACGGCTTAATTTTGTTATCAGCGAATAATTTCGCTGGCATCAGATACCCTGAGGCCGACGCCGGGTCGACGTAAGCGAACTTTCGCCCATTAATATCTTTCAGCGATTTCACTTTCGAATCTGCACGGGCGATTATTTGTGATTGATAAGTGTCTTTGCCACTTCGGATAAACGTAATTCGGGCCTGCGCCTGATATCTTTCATTCGCCATTATGTATCCAAACGTATTCAAGGCGGCGATATCGGCTCGCTTGGTGCCCATGGCCTCCACGACGGCCACGTAGCTATTAGGCACCGCGATCTCGAATTTATAGGGAGTTGTTTTCTCCAAATATGTTTTCATTTCTTTGCCTGTGGCCTCGAGAAGCTTGGCATCGACGGAAGGCACCAAATAGAATTTAATCGGGTTCTTAGCTGACCCGAGTGGGCCTCGATCCCTAGTGCAGCTGGCGACAGTTAAAAGACTCAGCATCAACTAAACCGCTAACGCTGTACTTTTCATGCCCTGCTTTAACATTCTAACTCCCCCAGTCATGTTAAATTCAGGTGTGAATTTTTTTCTTAATTAGACATTGCATACGTCTCTCGCTACTTTTTAAGGAGATTAAGGGCAAGGGGGGTTCATGTCCAAGGTCACCGTTCGGACGATTCTATCGGTCTGTCTCACAAGTCTCATCTATATAAACGCACATGCACTTGATTCGGACTACGTCATTACGACGGGTGCGAACGAAATCAAGATTATGAGCTATAACGCCGAGAACCTGTTCGACGCAGAACACGATGCCGG
>JAYTDP010000157.1:0-9848 GCA_043735865.1 Bdellovibrionales bacterium | reverse complement strand
AATGGTTTGTCTTTACGATTTGATTTTTTATGGATCTGTTGAGCGATGAGCTCTTTACCAGTTCCTGATTCACCGAGGATAAGTACGGTCGCGCCTGATGGGGCTACGCGATCAACCATCTTCATAAGCTGGCGCATCATTTCAGATTTATAGACAATAGGGCTATCATCTAATGATTTAGCTTGTGGGATCAACGTTTGACCCTGATCATTTGATGGAAGGATCGGAGCTTTGTCGAAATCAGACATACGTACAACCTCTGTATATTGCGCCTTTGGAGTGGCGCGTTAATAATGACACACTGCGTTTATATAGAGTTCTTGAAAAACCTGCAAGCTCTAAATCGATTTCTTCATCTTTTTTTAGCCAAGAAGGCATTAAAATGAAGTCGACTATGAGTTCACAAGACTTGCTTCAGGCAACAGTTAAGTTCCTGAATTTCCAAGTTTTCACTAAGAACTGTTCTTCTCTTACTTCCAAATCCTATGCCAATGATTTGAATCAATTTCTCGAGCCTCTAGATGCAGGAGGGATTAATTTCAATATTAAATCCGCTAAATGGGATGTCGTAATTACAAACAGCAAGCCTTTAAAGGGCACTTTTTACATCGATTTTAAGGAACTATTGAGAACTGCAAACATGCGATGGGCCCCTTTAAAGCCGGCCTCGAAAAACCGCAAAAATGCGACCCTCAAGAGCTTCTTCAAGTGGGCGTATGAGACTGGAATCATTGAGGAAAGTCTGTCTGACTCGATTATTTGCCCGAAGGTCCCCCAGCGTATCCCGCATTTCATAAGCGCAGATGAGGCCGTAAGCCTTCTAAAAGCACTCAAAAACGACCCGGATGCGAAGCCTCAAGACCGCGTTTTGATCCTCCTCTTATATGGTGGAGGTCTTCGAATTAGCGAAGCCTGCGGACTTAAATGGTCGCAGGTGGAGACTGCCACACGTTCTCTCACCATTAAAGGCAAAGGCAGTAAAGAGCGAAGAATCGCACTCGTAAAAGTTGCGATGGAAGCTTTAAAAGATCTGCCTCGAACCGGCGCTTATATTTTCGGTGATGAACCACTCAACACTCGGACAGCCTATTCGATAGTTCGCAAGTGGGGAGTGAAGGCCGGACTACTGAAGCCTCTTCATCCACACGCCTTACGCCACAGCTTTGCGACTCATTTGCTTTCGAGTGGTACTGATCTTAGAATTCTCCAAGAGCTCCTGGGACACGAATCGCTGACCGCCACTCAAAAGTATCTCCATTTGAGTCTCGATCACTTGGCTCGCACCATGGAATCGAATCATCCGCTCGGTGAGAAGAGACACAAAGAGAAATGAACCAGCCGCAACAATTGCAAAAAGCCATCTTTCTTGACCGCGACGGCACTATCATCGTCGATAAGATATATTTAAATGATCCAGACGGAATTGAGTATCTACCAGGGGTATTTACGGCCCTGAAAGAGTTAAGAGATTCCGGTTTTATATTTCTCATCGTGACCAATCAATCGGGAATTCCGCGCAAACTCGTCGAAATTAAAAACTTGAATGAAATCCATCGTCGAATTCGCTATGAATTTGCCCGCAATGGTGTCGACTTGCTCGATTTTTATTACGCACCCTATTTGACCGACTACGATCACCCATTAAGAAAGCCGAATCCCGGGATGCTCTTGGAAGGCGCGAAACAATACAACGTCGATCTTAAACAAAGTTGGATGATTGGTGACCGTATGATCGACATCGAGGCCGGTCATCGCGCCGGTGTGAGGTCGATTCTCGTCGGGCACCGTGAAAAACCACAAATGCACCCCGAATTTGCGCCTCCGGAAGGGGTTTTTGCATCGATCCTCGATGCGGTCCCGATGATTCGAGAAACTTCTTTTAAAAGATGAAATTGACTCAGCTCTTCGCCAGTTTTTCGCAATGGAAATTTGGAGAAACCCCGACGGTCGACGTTGGCCATCTTGAGTTCGATTCACGCAAAGTAAATAAGAAAGATGTATTCGTCGCGATTCGAGGAAGTTCCGGCGACGGACATAAATATCTAAAGGACGTCTGCGCGAAAGAAGTCGCTGCAGTCGTTGTCGAGGATGAAAGCCAGGTTCCCCATAATTTTCGGGGCGCTGTCCTCGTTGTCAAAAGTACGCGCCAGGCGCTTGATCATTTGGCAGCGCAATTTTACGGATCTCCAGGCAAGAAATTGTTTAATGTCGGGGTAACCGGTACGAACGGTAAAACAAGCGTCACGTACATGATCGAGAGTGTGCTGAAAGAATTCGGCTGGGACACCGGCGTCATCGGCACGGTGGACCATCATCTAAATGATCACCAGTGGCCGACTGAACTCACAACTCCTGATCCGTTGACGCTGCAAAAACGACTATCGGAGTTTGTCGCTTTAGGAGCAAAAGCCACGGCTTTCGAAGTATCGAGCCATGCTCTCGATCAGGATCGCGCCGACTCCATTCCGTTTGATGTCGTCGTTTTTACGAATCTCACGCGCGATCATCTCGATTACCACAAGACGATGGAAGACTATTTTCTCTCAAAAGAAAAACTGTTCTTGAAACTTCCGGCCTTAAGCGGAAAGCAAGTGACGGCAGTCATTAACACGAGCGATTCGTGGGGCGCAAAGATTCGAACCGCAGATTCTGTGCGGCTTTGGAGCTACGGCGAATCCAAATCGGATTTTCAGTTCGAAATTCTGAAAAGCGATTTTTCGGGGAGCGAATTTGAACTCAAAACTCCACGCGGTGACCACACCCTTTCGATTCCGCTCGTAGGTCGCCATAATGTTTATAATTCGGTTGCCGCACTTGCGACGGGTGTTGCCGCTGGTGCGAGTGTCGAGACTTGCGCCAAAGGATTATCGCGATTCCGAGGGGTACCTGGACGTTTAGAGCGCGTTCAAAATTCTCTCGATGTTCACGTTTTTGTGGATTATGCTCATACTGACGATGCACTGAGAACAGTGCTCACGGCTCTCAAAGAGATTCGTGAGCGGGCCCGCCACCGCAATAAAATTATTGTGGTTTTTGGTTGCGGGGGAGATCGCGATCGCGGGAAGCGCCCGCTGATGGCAAAAGCAGCAATTGAAGGAGCCGACTTAGTCGTGATCACATCTGATAATCCCCGAACGGAAGATCCCGTTCAAATTATCCAGGAGATTTCCAGCGGCATCCCGCGTTCGGAGATCAATAAATCCGTATTTATCGAAGTCGACCGTAAAGAAGCGATCCGCAGCGCCATTTCAATGGCAAAAAGCGGAGACGTCGTCGTCATTGCCGGTAAAGGCCACGAGGATTATCAGATTATCGGAACCCGCAAATTTCCATTCAGCGACCAGCTCGTGGCCCAGGAGATTTTAAGTGGGTTGTGAGTTCAATCTGAAAGAAGTGAGCGAAGCCACGAAGGGCAAAATTATTTCGACAGTCGAGAAAAATTTCTTCGATGTCGGCACAGACACTCGCGCCAATTTATCGGGTCAGATTTTTATCGCCCTTAAAGGTGATGCTCACGATGCCCACGATTACATTGTGAAAGCTGTCACGGCGGGTGCGAAATGTTTGGTCGTTCACCGGGAAACCCCTGAACTGCTCTTGCTAAAAGACAAAGTCTCAATCGTCCTTGTGCTGGATACGCTGAAGGCTCTGCAGGATTTAGCCCACTATTGGCGAAAGAAAATAAAAGCAAAAATCGTTGGAATTACGGGCTCAAACGGCAAAACATCAACAAAAGAGTTTGCCGCGACGATTTTAGGGCGCCAGTTTAAAGTCTGCGCCTCCAAAGGTAGTTTCAATAATCATTGGGGAGTTCCACTCACTTTATTGCAAGCCACTAAATTTGATGAGGTCGTCCTCGTCGAAATGGGAATGAACCATGCCGGCGAACTGACAACTCTTTCGCAAATAGCAGAACCCGATATCGTCGTTGTTACGACTGTCGGACGCGCGCACATCGGCGGCTTCGGTAGCGAAGAGGCAATCGCAAAAGCAAAACAAGAAATCTACCTCGCAAATCCGAAAGCGCTTCAAATTTATAATTACGATAATGGTCACACGCTTAAGATGTTTGAAGAAACCGCTAAAAAATTGGGTCCAGATTGTTGTCGCGCTTACTCGTCGTTTGCAGCAGGTGCCGAGGTCGGACTTCGCGCAACCGTCATGACGATCGATAGTTTGCAGATTGTCGGGCACATCGGCGGAATCAAAGGCGAAGCGCGGGTTCCGGTATTCGGCCGTCACAATGTAGTGAACTTAATGGCTGCCGCGACAATCGCATTCACTTTCGGAATGGAGCCGGAGCTCATCTGGGCCGCTCTTCCATTCTGTCAAACCGTTTGGGGTCGTAATCAGCTCGTCAAGCTCGCGAATGGAACACAGGTTCTCTTCGACGGTTACAATGCGAATCCTGACAGCATGACAATGCTCATGAAAAATCTTTTTGAAATTCAATGCGAAGGAAAAAAAGTCGCGGTGCTTGGAGAAATGCTCGAGTTGGGCAAAGATGCTGACAAACTCCACCGCGAACTCGGAGAGCTGATCGGTAACACCGATGTCGAAATGATTTGGTTTTATGGCCCGCACGGAAAGTCGTTTGAAGAGGGGATCCGCTCATCGAGTGACTCGAAGTCCATCGTTATAACCAGCGATTTTGATGCCGAAACTGCGCGCCGAATGCACGAAGTCCTCGAAGAAAAAGATTTGGTTGTCATAAAAGGCTCTCGAGGCATGAAGCTCGAGCGAGTCCTTCAGACCTGGAATCCGCAGTTTTCGCTGAAAAAGTGAACGAGCTGTTTTGATGACGATGAGCGAAATTATTATTTTGCTTGACGGGTTTTCTCGCGATGAAAACGCTCAACATACTAATCAAAATTGAGTTACCTGCTTAGCGCATGAATCGAGTCATGACAGCGTTCATTTGATAGAGTTCAGAAACTTTTTGAATTGCATATAATCTGCGTGCCGTGAGCGATTTTTGTCGGCTGAAATTCCTATGATATATAGAGCTTTTGAAAAGGAGAAAGCATGAATAAAAAAATACTCGATCTTCACGAGCGTGCACTTCAAGTGGTTGGCTTATATAAAAAATCCGAAGCAGAGCTAATCTCGATCCTACAAGAGCTTGATCAGTACCGCGGGTACCTGCATTTTGAAGCGACAAGTTTACATGACTATTGTTTTAGCATATTAAAATTGTCCCAAGACACGGCTTGTAACTTAATAGCCGTCGCTAGAAAATCACGTGAAGTGCCGGCGCTAAAAGAAGCGATTGAAAAAGGTGAGATTACACTTTCAAAAGCTAGAAAAATTGTGCCCGTTATAAATCATTCGAATCAAGATGAGTGGCTTCAGCTCGCTAAAACCGAAACATCAAGGGTCATCGAAAAAGCAGTAGCGACAGAAAATCCGCAGTTTTCGATTCGCGAATCGGTTCGTTACCGCAGCGAGGACCGAATTGAACTGAAGCTGGGAATCTCAGAAGATCTTCTTAAAAAATTAGAGCGGGTCTGTGACCTTCAGTCGCAAAAGCAATCGAAGTCGGTGAGCCGTGAAGAAGCTCTTTTGGCGGCTATAGAGATTTACCTGGAAAAGAATGACCCGCTGAGAAAAGCGGAACGTTCACACCAGAAAGTCGAGCCACCAAAGATCGCCAAGCAAGATTCGACGACACCCCGAGCCGCAAAACCCGTCCCGGGACGGGTAATTTTTAACAAACGTGCACATATCCCATCTGCAATCAGTCACGCCATCGCCCTACGTGATCAGCGTCAGTGCACACACTTAAGCTCACATGGAGAGCGATGTAAGAACACCCGCTGGCTCGAAGTTCATCATATCCAGCCAAAGCATCTTGGTGGGAGTGATACGCCAGCGAACTTAACCACTCTCTGTTCAATCCATCACTCGTTTCTCCACCAAACTGAAAGGCTCGGTTCAACTGATCGGGTCTGTTGAGGCTTGTTGGTTACGAATTGTTTGGGTAAGGAGTGTTAATCACTCTGGAGGTTGGAACTGCGGTAGCCCATCGTTCAGTTCGTAATAATCACCCTTACTGGCCACATGAATATGCATCTTCAGTTTTGTATGTGTGGGTGTATCAAACGTTCCCATCGAAATGGACGTCCAATCTCTTCCAATAGGATCCCAAAAAAGAGATGAGCCGCAAACAGCGCAAAAACCTCTACGAACATTCTTTGCTGACGTATGAAACCAGGTGACGTTTTCTGAACCAAAAATAGTAAGCGATGATCGCGGGATATCTGTCGAGGCTTCGACGTGACCTGAGTGCTTCCGACATTGGGTGCAGTGGCAAGCTGTTGGCGCTGGAAGTTCGCCAGACACCTCGAATTTAACCACGCCACATAAACAAGAACCTTTATGCATAAACTCTCCTTGGATGAAAAGTACCAAGGCCATTTCTCGCTGACGAGTGAAGCTGCTCAAAAAAGAAAGATTCTTAATCCTATCGCGATCCGATTCGGGTGCGCTTCCCGTGATTTATCGAAACTTCTGAAGGTAAATACCAATGAATCAAAAACTACAAATTCCCTATGTATTTCAACTAGTTATCATCTAAAGCTTGCATCTCTTTGAGATTCTATGCTAAACCCCTGAATACATTATTAATTGTCGAACACGTTCGACACCAAAAATAGAAAGACCTGCGAAAAATGCTCTACCAGTGGCTCTTTAGTTTCACCGAAGAAAGTCCTGTCTTTAACGTCTTTCGATACATCACATTCCGCTCATTTATTTCGTTTTTTACTGCGTTCTTTGTGTGCGTATTCTTAGGCCCGTATTTCATTAATACTTTGAAGCGCAAACAATTAGGTCAACAGGTGCGGGACGACGGTCCGCAATCTCATTTAAAAAAAACCGGCACGCCTACAATGGGTGGCGCTTTGATGATGATTGGCGTCGTCACCTCGGCGCTTTTATGGACAGACGTGTTTCATCCGTTGGTGCTATCGGCGCTGGTGATCACTCTTGGTTTTGGTTTAATCGGCTACATCGACGACTATTTAAAAGTGAGCAAGAAAAACACGAAAGGTTTACCCGGTAAACTTCGACTACTTCTTGAATTTGTGATTTCGATCGGGACTGTCGCGATTCTTCAATCCATGGGCACGATCGAATCGTTCGTCCACATGCCGTTTTTGAAACATATTGTTCTTGATCTTGGTTGGTTCTATCCGATCTTCGCGGGATTTGTCGTCGTCGGTTGTGCGAACGCCGTCAACCTCACCGACGGGCTCGACGGGCTCGCGATTGTTCCGGTTATTATTTCGGCCGGTACTCTCGGTATTTTTGCGTATGTGGCTGGCCATAAGGACATCGCCCTTTACCTCAACATTCCTTTCGTATCGGGCAGCGGCGAGTTAGCGCCTCTCGCTTGCTGTATTATGGCTGCGGGCCTCGGCTTTCTTTGGTTCAATGCGTATCCAGCCCAAGTTTTTATGGGAGACGTCGGCTCACTTTCTCTCGGCGGATTCTTGGGCATCATGGCGGTCCTCACAAGTAACGAACTTTTGTTGATCCTACTTGGTGGTGTCTTCGTCGTCGAAGCTCTCTCGGTTATCACGCAAGTCGCATCTTTTAAGCTCACTGGAAAACGAGTTTTTAAGATGGCGCCGATTCATCATCATTTTGAATTAAAGGGGCTCGATGAAACGAAAATCATCGTGCGCTTTTGGATTATTTCGATTCTTCTCGCGGTACTTTGTCTCGCGACACTTAAACTAAGGTAGCAAACCATGTCAGAAGCAGCAGTAGAACTAAAAGGTAAGAAAATTTTGGTCGTTGGGCTCGCCCGTACCGGAGTCGCCCTCGCTCACTTTCTCGTGAAAAATGGTGCCGCAGTCACTATCAGCGATCACAAATCAAAAGCTGAGCTTTCTGTCTATCTAGAAAAAATGGAAGACATTGAAGTTCAGTATGAACTCGGTGGTCATACTCCGAAAACATTTTTGCAGCAGGATCTGATTATTTTGAGCCCGGGTATTTCGCCGAATTTAAAGCTCTTCGATTACGCGAGACAAAACGGCGTGAAAGTGTCGGGTGAATTTGAATTTTGCACTCAATTCGTGCAGCAGCCAATTATTGCCATCACCGGTACCAACGGTAAAACGACCGTAGCTCACATGACTGATTTATTTTTGAAAGAGTCCGGCATTCGCACTTGGGTCGGAGGTAACTACGGAGCGCCATTATCTGAATATTTAATGGGCCCGCAGGATGCTGGCGTACTTATCTGTGAAGTTTCCAGTTTTATGCTCGAGCACGCGGAAAAATTTAATCCAAAAAATGTGGTCTTCACAAATTTGGCTGAAAATCATCTAGATCGTTATCGCAACATGGAAGAGTACGTAAACGCGAAACGCAAAATTTTCTTAAACACTCATCAAGGCACGACTAGTATTTTGAATGCAGATGATAATGCGGTCGTCGAATTGGCACGGGACCCCGCCGTTCAACGCGGACGTATATTTTATTTTTCTCGCAAAGCTTCGCTCGAACCACAGATTATGAACATCGGCGGCGCTGTTGCGATAAAGGATAAAATCCACGTTCGCACCGGACCTGAAATCGAATATTACGATATCAAAGGCATCAAAATGCGCGGACAGCACTCCATCGAGAACATGATGGCGGCGATACTTGCTTCTCGTGAACACGGCGCCAAACATGAGTCCATCCAGGGCGTTATGAATACGTTTAAAGGCATGGCGCATCGTCTTGAGTATGTGAGAAAAGTCGGCGGAGTCGAGTTTTTCAACGATTCCAAAGCGACGAATGTTCACGCGGTCAAACGTGCTCTCGATGCCTTTGATGAAAATGTGATTCTAATTATGGGCGGAAAAGATACGAATCTGACCTACACGTCGCTGGCCGAGACTATAAGGCGTAAAGTCAAAAGTCTCATCCTGATTGGCGAGGCGAAAGAGCGAATCAATCGCGATATTGGAGACTTCAGTGAAACTTTCTTAATAGGAACTTTTGAGGAAGCGGTGCTCATTGCGTATCAGAAGAGCCGCATTGGCGACATTGTTCTCATGTCTCCGGGCTGCTCGAGCTTCGATATGTTCGAAAACTACATCGAGCGCGGGAACTACTTTAAAGAAATGGTAAACAAGTTTAAATAAATGAGGAGAACTGTTAAATAATTTTAATTGAGTCGGACGTCGTCTCTCGGTAATATGGGTTTTGTGTTAGGAGTGCACCGTGAAAGCAAAAGTTTTAATAGTTGATGATGATTCATTTGTCCGAGAATTCGTGGGCCAGGTGCTATCCGAAAAATACACAATCTTGTTCGCTAGAAACGGCGACGAAGCGATTGCGATGGCCAAAGCCGAACAGCCGGGCGTCATTGTTCTCGATATTGTTATGCCGGGTAAAAATGGTATCGACACGTGTTTTGCTTTGCGAGCGGCTCCAGAGACCAAGAATATTCCGGTGTTAATGCTGACGGCCCTAAACGAGCCCGAACAGCGGATTTCGGCATTTTCAAGTGGCGCCGATGACTACATGGCAAAACCGTTTTTACCCGAAGAGCTTATCGCGCGCGTCGAAGCAAAGCTTCGACGGTCACGGGATAACAGAGAAAACGTATCTCACCAGCTTCAAGTCGGAGATTTGAAAATCGACTTCGAAGAATTAAGAGTTGAAATCGGCGGTCAGCCGACGGATATCGGCCAAATTGAATTTAAAATTCTGAATTGTCTGATTAAGAACCGTGGACAGCTCGTTGAGCGCGATACATTAAATCAATTCGTTTGGGGCAAAGATATTCCGTCTGAACGTGCGTTAGATCCACACATCACTTCGCTTCGCAAAAAACTAAAAGAATC
>JAYTDP010000156.1:0-13258 GCA_043735865.1 Bdellovibrionales bacterium | reverse complement strand
CGCCGCCGAAGCCGCGACTTTCAGAACAACCAAAAGAAAATTTGGCGCACACAAAGCCGGCTACACAGGGTGTGCTCTATCGAATTCTCATGAGCAAAGCAGATATCGAAGCACTTGCGCCCGAGTTACGAGACAAAATAGTAGCTCTCGGTGGCAAAAAAGCGGGCGAAGTCGAAATCGGATGGCGGCAGCCCGGCCAAAATTATTTTCACTTTTCAATGCCCGAAGCTAACTACCTACAACTTTTGTCGGTCTTAGGTGCACTCGGCCCATCGCGAATTTATAAAAGTCCTCACGCGCGAATTATGCCCGAAGGAATTATCCGTATAATTCTCACCATTAAGGATGGCGCGCCAGCTCCGACAAAAGTCGAAGACTCATTTGGCGAGCCTGGGAGCCAAGACGCTGCTGCACCGTCTGAAGAATCAAGCCCCGAAAACGAACAGTAGTTCGACCAACAGCCGGTCGAGTCTCGTATAATTCTCCCTCGTAAAAGTAGTATTCTATAGGCCAACCAAGAGTGGCACCGCCCAGTGAAAATCAACCGTCGTCCGCGAAAATCTTTACGTAGTCTTCTCATGATGTGGCTCATCATGTTTTCAGTTGCGCCACTCGCGTTCGTCACCGGCTACTCACTCGTCAAATACGAACAGGCAATTGATCAAGAGTTGGCTCAACGTCTCATCGGCAACAGCCGTGAGATCGATGTCTCCGTGCAGGATTTGAAAAATGAAATGGTCGACAAAAGTCGCCGTCACGCGAGCGACAATGCGCTCATCGTTTATTTAACTTCTCGCCAGGCAAATCCTCTTCGCGAGCGCGCGATTCAACTTATGCGAAGTCATTTTACGACACAGATGCAGATTTTTGACCGCGACGGCTTGGCGCAAGTTTCACTTTATCGTACTGAAGACGGTGAGATCTTAAGAAAACCGGCAGACGAACAAAAGCTTCAACTTTCGGACGGGTTTCTCAGCCAACTGAAAAATCGAAATAGCCTACAAACAGTTGATTTGGTTTCTGACCGCAAAGTCGATCTGATCTCATTCGCGAAGATTCGCGCAGCGAACGGAAACCTCGTCGGTTACGTCGAAGAGTTTCTTTCGCTCGACAACACGTTTTTACAAAATTTGAAAAAACGGCTGAACATTGAAATCATGATGTTTGCTGAGAACGATGACCCTTTGAAGCGCCGAGCGGTGGCGACCCATCAAGATCTTCGTGATCTTCAAACTCGCCAAGGTTTCTTTAGCTCTCAATTTAAAGAAATCGGCGATGATATTTTTGAAATTAACATCCGGGGTGTGCCTCACGGTTTTTCTATCCACACATTGGATTGGGGCGACGCTCGCATTTTTGTCGCTGTCGGCGCCTCTAAGCAGGCGTCGCGAGCGATACTCGCCAATGTAAAGTCGGCTTTCTTTACGGTCGTGGGCTTTGTCTTTTTCTTGCTCGTGATACTTTCGATCGTAATGTCTCGGCGCCTCTTGCGGCCGCTTAACGATCTCTTATCGGCGATTGAAAAGGCAGATGCGGACGGAGGCATCCCCGAAGTCCCAAGCACCAGCGATAATGAATTTGGCATTCTAATTGAGAGTTTTAACGAAATGTCGCAAAAGGTTCACGGGACACAAAGAACTCTACGGGGAAAGATCCGCGAACTTGAAGATGCGAATCAAGAAAATCGCGACACCCAAGCGAAACTCGTTCATGCGGCGAAAATGGCGAGTCTCGGCCAACTGGTGGCAGGTATTGCGCATGAACTGAATAATCCCATCAGTTTTATTTACTCAAATATGGATCACATGCGCGACTACACGCAAAAGCTGATTCACTTGGTTAGCGTGGGCGAAAAAAATCCAGAGAAGCTCGCGAAAGAGAAAGAAAAAGCAGAATTCGATTACATCGTAAAAGATATGCCGAAATTGATACAATCTTGCGAAGAAGGTGCGCGCCGAACGCGAGATATCGTTTTGGGCTTAAGAAACTTTTCTCGTCTAGAAGAAGCAAAAGTAAAAGAAGTCGATATTCACGAAGGAATTGACAGCACGATCGGTCTTTTGGGGAGCGAACTTCGTTCGCGGGTTCAGCTCATCAAACATTATGGAAAGTTACCGAAAGTGATGTGCTACCCGAGTCAGTTGAATCAAGTCTTTATGAATGTTCTCTCAAATGCCGTTCATGCCATCAAAGACCAGGGTGAAATCGTCGTCACCACGAAAGCTTTGAAAAATAATCGCGTGGAAATTTCGATTCGCGATAATGGAGTCGGCATGTCTCCGGAAACCCGTGAAAAACTTTTTGATCCATTTTTTACGACCAAAGATGTGAACCAGGGGACTGGTCTAGGTATGAGTATCACCTATGGGATCATCGAGAAGCATGGCGGCGATATTGTCGTCAAATCGCAGCTGGGCAAGGGCACCGAATTTATTATTTCGCTCCCAGTCAAACACTAGATAGAACTCAACCTTTCGTCGAGTCCGGCCGATCTTATTGCACAACGAGATTCACCGAGGTGAACCTTTTTCGCGTCTCATATTGAGACGGGGGGTACAGACATGAAATTAATATTAGCGGGACTGATGATTCTTTCTCTTACGGCGTGCGGAACTGCGGACAAAAGTGTGTCACAGCAGACTTCACGAAGTCTTGAGAGATTCGCAAATCAGAAATAAATAAAGATGAAATCGCGGGATAAAGCGAATGCTCTTATCGCGGTTTTAGTCATCCTGGGGCTCTTTCTAATTTGGGGGCCCCAGCCGAATTCCGTTTCCAGCGCAAGCAAATCTACGACAGCACCTCGTCGCTCGATCTCTGACATTGATCGCAAAATTGAAGAACAAATGAAAAAAGGCCGCTTCTCCGAGGAGCTTTTGCGCGAACGTATGGCGCTTGAGAATCTCCAGCAAGCTCCACGTCCTAATGGAGATATCGATGACAGCGCATATACTCATGAGAAAGAGCCGATCCCGATAGTTTTAAAGGGCGATAATCCGGGTGAGCGCATGCTAAAAGAGCAAGCGGAGCCGGACTTGCAACAGAGATACAATTCGCTCACTCCCGACCAACGCATTACGAAGAAGATCAATCGCGACGAATACGCCCGCGAGTATGAAAAACTCCAACAAGAAGCTTTTGTGCAACAGTATATTCAGAACGCGCGCCAACACGGTTACGATGTACGCCTAAATGCGAATGGCGAAATCGTCAGCTCAGATTTTATAGGGGTCGCAGAACCGCAAGGTTTCCCATCTGAATCGTCGCGCACCCCTCAATCCGAAGACGCCCAAAAATCCGACGGCAACGCAGCCCGATAGAGCCTAGGCGTGTCGTCACTTTACAAACGCCGGCATCTCCACGAGCATAGACTCCTTGGAGGAAATTCTAATGAAAACTGCTCGTTATTTATTTTTGTTGTTAACGGTCTCTACTTTGGCGCTCGCCGGTTGCGGTAAACGCGGATTCACAAAAGGTGAGTATGACGAAAATGTTGAAAGTGTAAATTTGCTCAATGACCAATGGTCAGAGTCAGATATGCAAGCGGCCGTAAAAAGCTTGGTCGCAAGTGCCATGGTTCATCCGGTAATCGCGGGCGCGAAAACTCCACCAATTGTGATGGTGACTCGTCTACAAAATAAAACCGACGAACATATCGAAACACAAAGCGTGACCGACATGATTCAAGTCGAACTGATGAAAAGCGGGAAAGTGCAGTTCGTCGATGCGGCGGCTCGCGAAGATATCGCGAAAGAATACGAATACAACGACAGCGGAATGGTTTCGAAAGAAACTAAAAAAGGTAAAGGCAAACAAGTGGGTGCCGACCTAATCATGAATGGCCGTGTCGAGTCGATCACTCAAGAAGTCGGCAAAGATAAGACCATTTACTATAAAATCACAATGAACATGACGAACTTGTCGACGGGCCTCATCGTCTGGACAGATCAAAAACAAATTCGCAAAGTGTTCCGTAAAAAACGTATCGGACTCTAATGTTCGGATTGAAATCGGCTCTCAGCGCCTTTATTTTTATGTGCGCATTCGCTCTCGGCGGGTGCGCGACCTACCAAAGCAAGGTCGATCTCGCTCGAGACAAACTGGCGGCCAATCATCCTGAAGAGGCAGCCGAATTCTTAAAGCCTCTCGCTGAAAAAGAAAACGACGATCAGCTTATTTATGTTTTCGATTATGCCACGGCTCTCCAGGCCGCAGGCGATTACAAACTTTCAAGCCAGTGGTTTGAAAAGTCCATGAAGATTGCTGACGAAAACGATTACACCAGTGTCAGCCGCCAAGCCGGTTCCCTTTTATTTTCTCAGGAAATGGTTCAGTACAAAGGTGAAGATTTCGAGCGCTTGTTCATCCATGTGATGTTGGCACTCAATTATTTGTCGATGGGTGACCTCGAAGGCGCCAATGTTGAAACCCGGCGCCTGAATGAAAAGCTCAACTACTATCGGCTCGAAGAAAAAAAGCCGTATGAACAAAATCCTTTCGCGTTTTACATCAGTGGCCACATCTGGGAGGCGAATAAAAACTGGGATAGCGCATACATTGATTTCGAAAGAGCTTACAAAATAAATCCGAGCCTCGTAGCGGTTCAAGAAGATCTGGTTCGCACCGCTTGGAAGTCTCGCCGCATAGACCAATTTGAGAAGTACTCGAAGCTTTTTAAAATTCAGAAGAAAAAAGAATGGGAAAACCCGAAGTACGGCGAACTCGTTGTATTCTACCTTCAGGGATGGGGTCCGAGAAAGGCGCCGCGCCCGGATTCTCCGAGATTCCCCCAGCTGAACCCGGTTCGAAACTTCACGCAAATGGCTGAAGTCGAAGTCGTGCCGGACCTCACAGCCAAAAGCAAAAATCCGATCACAGTCATGGGCAATGCCGTCACCAAAGCTAAGACAGAAATGGCTTACGACGTTCAGTCGGTGGCAATTAAGACTCTCGACGATGATTACGCTTCCCTAGTCGCGAAACGTGCGGCGGGCTTTGTCGCGAAACAAGTGGTTGCGAGCCAAATCGGGCAAAGAAATGAAGCTCTTGGTTTGGCGGCTTTGATTGCGATGCACGTAACTGATCGTGCAGATCTCCGCCAATGGTCGACGCTCCCGCAAACGATTCAAGTCGCCCGTCTCTATTTGCCTGTCGGAGATTACAAAGTATTGGTTCGGGGCTTAAGAGATAACGGCAATGAAAGCGGCGAAGTTTCGAAAGAAATGAAAGTCAAAATCGAGCCCCGCCAAAAAGCATTCGTTAACTGGCGCAGCTGGCAGTGATCGTTTCTGCAAATAAAAAAGCCAGCTTTCTCAAGCTGGCTTTCACTTTTGCGAGACTTCAGAGGGTTAGCTCTTAGTTTCCTTTTGGTAGATCCGGAGTCACTTCAACATTCGATCCGAACGTTGTTTTTTGAGCAACGGTTCCAACTTTTGAAGCAACAGCTGCGTTAGCAACACGTTCATCCAAAGATTGTTTCACGTTGTCATAAGATGACTTGCCGGCTTGAGCCGCGATTTCAGCAGCCAACGCGCTTTGCGTTTGAGCTTGCTTCTCCGCGTAGTCAGCAGGGAACGCGCCAAGTTTGGCGAGATATCCTGAAATGCTACCGTTCCCGTTTTGGATAATTTCGCGAAGTGTAAAGAGAGGAGCGTATGCGGCTGCTTTCTTTTCAGATTCGAAAATGATCTGGGTCAAAGTTGCAGCTGTGATGTCGTTCTTCGTTTTATTGTCGATGACCATCACGTCTTCGTTTGAGCGAATCATCTTTGCGATATCGTCGAGCGTCACATAACAACTCTGCTGAGTGTCATACAGTTTTCGATTTTGATAACGCTTGATGATCTTCGTGCGCATGTTGGCTTTGCTGCCGTTCATGCTGCTTGTATCTTGATTCACTGTTAAGCCTCCCTCGTCTCTGGAATACCGTATCATTCGGGGCGAACATAGCCGCGGGCGTCAGACAGTGTCAAGCGTCCATCCGGCGGAAGTTCCAACAAATTCAAGTACTTTTGACACCCCACGCAATACTCTATTACTACGACAGTCCCAATCCGAGAAACGGTTATGGAGCATTGCAATATATTCGTAAAGCTGAGGCTTTACGTGAATTTGACTAAAGTCTAGTCGAGCAATTTCCGAAGAATGAGGTGAAGGTGACAGTTTCTTCGGCTGTCTTGGGAATATGCTGGAAAATCAACAGTTTAAGACTTTAGACGCGATAATGATGATGGCTTTGATGTTGGTTGCTGCCGTTGTTGCCGGACGAATAATCAGTAGTGCTACGTCAGATTCTTCAATAAAAACCGCGAAATTACAGACCGAAAAGATCGCCAGCCAAATTCTGACGGGCAAAATAGACTTTGTTCAAAGAAGTACTCCTCCCGCCGGAGATAGAAAGTTTGCCTCTATTCAGGGTGAAAAAATTAGACCTCTCGATTTATTGGGGCCTTCTGGAGTGATCTCCCTTGATCCATGGGGACAGCCTCTCGCATATCGAATTTGGACGACCGCTAAAGGAAAAACAGTCGCAATCGTCTGGTCGACTGGACCAGACCAAAGAAGTGACACATCTGAATCTGATCTTTCGCGCCAAGAAAAAAGAACCGCGTTTGACGATGTTCACTTTGGTGGCGACGACATTGGAACCATTCTGGCTGAAGACTAAGCCATCCCCCTAAGAATCTAGACAATCGCCTCGTGCCTGAAACTTAAGCGGTGCGCGCAAAATTCCGATCTTCTATTTATGAGACATGGATTACTGTTTTCATTCGTACTGGTAGGACAATTACTACTCACGGCCTGCGCCACGACCGAACCGACGGGCGCTTACCGATCTTCTGTAATTTCTAATATTAATTCGGCTCCATCAAAAATGGCTCCGCCTGAAAATCCAGGCGAAAACATTGATCCGACTTACGTTCGCACTCAAGCGGACTATCACTACGCGCTCGGTGAATCGCTCAGCATGGATGGGCAATCAGAACGCGCAGTTGAAGAATTTAAACTGACCGCTGTTTATGATCCCGAAGCTCCGACTGTTCGATTACGCTTAGCCGGCGAATATTTGAAACAAGGTTTGATGACGGAAGCGATTGAGCAGGCCGAGATCGGCTTGAAGAGTGATCCTGAAAATGAAGACATTCATTTATTTCTTGGGGGAGTTTATACAACCCTCAAAATGTACCCTGAAGCGGTCAAAGAGTACGAAGCTATCATGGCTAAAAATCCGACAAATTACGATGTGCCACTCTATATGGGAGCAGTGAAAGCCGAACAAAACTTAATCGCCGAAGCGGAAAAGTATTTTTTAAAAGCCACTGTTGATTCTGAATACGAGAGAGCCCATTTGGCTCACTACTATATAGGCCGCATGCGCAGTATGCAGGGTGAAGAAGGCTACGCACGTGCGGAGCGCGCATATAAGGACGCATTAAAGTTAAAGCCCGACTTCGAAGACGGTGTTGTTGCTCTCGCTGAACTTTATGAGCAAAAAAACCAAAAAGAAAAAGGCATCGCCCTTCTTGAGAGCTTTCAGTCGCAATACGGACCGAAAAAGATGATCGCGTTCCAGCTCGGTCAGCATTATCTCGAGCAAGAGAAATATGACAAAGCCTACAAGCATTTGTTAGTGCTCGAATCTTTTGAGCCTTCGAACTTAAATGTAAAAATGAAGATCGCCTTGATCTTGATCGAACAGAAGAGCTACGACGATGCGATTATTAAGCTTGAAGAAATCCTTTCGATTTCTCCAACTTCTGACAAAGTACGTTTCTACCTAGCCGCTATTCACGAAGAGATGAAAGATTTCAAACAGGCGATCTATCATTTCAAAAAAGTAGAGCCATCGAGCACGTTCTTTGCCGAATCAACTGTTCACGTCGCTTATATGTATAAGCAAACGAAGCAGCTTGATCAGGCATTGGAAGTGATGGAGCACGCACTCACATCTCGGGACGATATCCCCAACTTCTACGCGTTCTACGCATCTCTCTTAGATGAAAAGAAAGATTATAATCGCGGAGTTAAAGTGCTCCGCACGGCATCGGCCAAATTTCCGCAAAGCGCGCAGATCCACTTTTATCTGGGCTCAATGCTCGATCGCGTGGGAAAAACAGACGACTCGATTGCCGAGATGAAAGAAACTCTTAAAATCGACAAAGACCATGTTCAGGCACTTAATTTCATCGCGTACACGTATGCTGAAGAGGGTAAGAACTTGGCCGAAGCCGAAGAGATGGCGCTTCGCGCGCTCGAACTCCAACCGAACGATCCATATATTATGGATACCGTTGGCTGGGTGCATTTCAAAGGCGGTCGTATTGAAGAAGCCATTCGTTACCTCGAAGCTGCACAAGGTCTAAAACCGGAAGAAGGTATTCTTGCCGAGCATCTCGGAGACGCATATTATGTCTTCGAACTCGCTGATAAAGCGAAAGAGATGTACCTCAAAGCAGTGGCGGTAGAAACAGATGAGAAAAAGTTGGCAACTCTTCGAAACAAAATCGTTTCCATGGAAAAAAATCAATCGGGACGTATCCCGGCGTCTGTCAAAGATAAGTCTAACGATCGCGGCCGCTAGTCTATATAGCGGTTGTGCGACGGCTCCTCCAAAAGAATTTTCAAAATTAGAATCGGGTGCCTTCCAAGCGAAGGTTCTCATGCGCGATAAAAAAGAAGCAAAATCGGGCATCGTGAATATACAGGTTAAAGCGATTTTCGATCAGAAGCTTCGCATGGATATTTTGTCACCGATCCAAACTCATATTGCGTCGGTTGCTTTAAAAGGTGACGAGCTGTCGTATCTGATCGTCGCAGAAAAGCGCGGTTATCGTGGAATGTCGTCGCCTGCAGCTATGATGCCGGTTTTGCGAATCCCCCTCGATCCGAAGCTTCTTTATAACGTGTTCTTCGATAAGCCGATCGCTGATAAAAATTGGTCATGCACGGAAGACGAAAAAGGAATGCCGAAAGAATGCAAACAACTTCGCGGCGGCATGAAAATCACGTGGACGTCTCGCGAGGGCGTGAAGCGCATTCTCGAGATCGATCATCCGAAAGCATTCTTGCAGATTAATATTCACAGCTTTGACGGATCGGTTAAGGCCGATGATCCGAAGTTTGATTTGAAAATTCCGGATTCGTTTAAGCTGATATAGTACTTTAAGGGGGAGTTATGCGTTTTATCCAATTGGCTTTGGTTATGTGTGTTTCGGCGGCGGCACTTGCTGGCGAAGATTTCGACCGCACGATGACGGCGTTCACCGCAATGACTTTGAATCAGATTAAATCTTTGGCGGATTTGCAGAAGATTGATCTTGGTGCGGCAAACAGCAAAATTTTGAAAGATGAGCTGTCCAAAAATGCCGGCCCTCCATTTGCGCCGAAAAATATTTTGCAAGTTGACGCTACGACAATCAAATTAGAGTTCGCTGATTCGTCGGTGACGTTGGGTACGAAGGAATTATCGAAAAATTTTATTTATGTGAACGGCCGTAAAGTAAAATTGGACAAGAACAAAACTTATTACAATTACAAAGCCGAAATCGATGAAATTTTAAAATCTAAGAAAAATGCTTTTTGGTCGGCGCTTGTACCCGAAGCATATGCAGAAGCGAGAGACCCATCGAGTTATTTGAGTTGGGGCCTCGTGCAAATTCAGCGTGCTATGGGCGGAATGAATCGTGTCGAGAATCTAAAAGATTCGGCCGTATTTCCTAGCGATTTAGAAAAAGAAATTATCGAGGCCTACAAATATGAAATGAGCGGACAAAAAGGCCAAGGCGGTGCCATCACCACTAAATTCGAATGCGAAGGTGAGCGTGTTAAATCGATCACCATGGGAATTTATAAAGCAGACGGAACACTGGACAGCCCTTTTCTTGGCACAATGTCAGAAATGCTAGATGGGACTTGGAGCTTTTTAAATAACCTGGGTGGCAACGGGGATGCGCAAACCAAAGCAACTGTAGACGGCATCGTAATCGAGAAAAACAAGCGAACGAGTCGCCGCATCTTTTCTGAGAGTCCATTCTATGAATTTCCGCTTGTCGCGAAGCGATGCTGTCAGAAGGCAGGTTGTTACGAAAAAGTGAAGCAAAGCTTCGCCCGTTCATTGCGCACGATGGAATCAAAGAGCTCAAGCGGTGCTCAGTAGCTCGGTTTTTAAATTGTTCCGCTATTTTGCTGACGGATCATCTGTTGGTATGTGCGGCGGTTTAATTCTTCGGTCTGGCGGTGCTGCTCTTCATCGTAAGCACGATCTTCAGCATCACCCTTTTCAATTTCTTCACGTGTCATTGGCGGCGGCTGAACAGTTCGAGGCGCCGTTCGCTGAACATTATTCTTTGTGAGCCATGGTAGCAGCGGTGACATGCCGTACATGGTGTTGGCATTACTCGAATCGTAAAGGACCACGCCAACATTACGAGTTGGATTCTTTTGAAAAGCGATGCCTCGAAGTGGACAAGATAATTGATCAATGCCGGCGGATTGGCAGTCTTGAATAAGAACTGCTTCGACCAATTTAAATAGGCGCTCCGCATTTTGTGTGTGCAAACGAATGCAACCGTGTGAGGCGACACTGCCGAGGTGGCCTACGGCCGCTGTCCCGTGGATTCCGATTTTTCCTCCGCTAACAAATTGAACAAAGGGCATCGGAGAATTGTCGTATTTATTTGAATGAGCCATGACCCAGCGATTGTCGAGTGAAAAAGCTCCGATTGGAGATGTGTGCCCCGGGCGGCCACTCGAGATTTTCCAATCGAGTTTTCCGGTTCGATCGGGTACTTGAACTCCATCAATGATGACATGAAGTCGTTGAACTCGCGGATTAATGTCGATGTAAATTTGCACGCGCTGGTTATCGATGGCCGTGCCCCAAGTCAGGCGACTGGCATAATGAAAAAGTGGAGATTTTGTTTCGGGATTGCTGTTGTATTCTTGCGCATGCGATAGCAACGGCGCGGCTGACGCGAAGGCGGTCAAAATCATTAGCGCAATGTGTGCGGACTTCATACGGATCTCCTGTGAGCTGCCATCATAAACGAATCAATGACATTACAAAACAGGCACTTATCTCCGCACTGAAATCTCATGAAAACACTGTAGTAAATGTCGGATTGTCAAAAAGTTCGACAGCTTTTCAGTCGACTATTTTGAATCCAGACGATAGATCTCGACTGACTTGCCGGTTTTACCAGGAACAGTGAAGGCGGCAACACGCTGGACTTGGTTTTGTATCACTTCGGCATTGATGTCTTTGAAAGTTTCGACGGTCCAATCCGGGACCAATAATTTTGCGACAAATTCTTGAAGCTCTCGAATTTCTTTGGCATCTATTCTCGCGTCTTCGGTCAGATTTTTAAGCAACCAGCTGACCAGTCGAAGGTGAGAAGCATCTGATGTTTTTAAATTCGCGGTCGCCATCGTTTTTCGTTCGATACTGTAAAACGGCGAAGTTATGATTCGTGCAACTGAGCTGACGATGTTTAATGAATTACCGATCGAATGTCTTACGTCGCCCTTCACTTCTTTTAATTCTTCGGCGAGCCTGAAATGTTCTCCGCTTTGAAATGAATAGCCCTGAAAATTTTGTGAGCGAGCACAGCTCGGTAAGTTGGTTACGCAATTGGCTATAGGAATCGTGCGATCTCCAATGATGAGTGGTGCCTGCGAATGACGTGAATAAAAACCCGATGTCTCGTTTGCCTCATGGAGCTCTACTATTTCATTAATTTTTGAATAGCGCACTTCCCCCATCCATACGATCTCGCTCGCATTCGACGTATCAAGAAGCTCGTAGACAATATTGTCGTGGAGGGACCCGGCGTATGGACTGACTCCCAACAGGAGATTTCCAGAACTATCGCGGGCGAGAACGCCAATTCCCAATTTTGAAACGGGTGCATTTAAAAAACCATCGCATGTCAGTGGAGCAAACGTAGTACTGGCTCGCGATTGCAAGCCAGTCATGAGCGTCAATAAAAAGAGAAGGGCGGCGAGCTTCATCGCTTATTTCGCGCCTTTAGATTTGATGTTTCGTGCGTTGAATTCTTCTCGCGCTACCTGAAGCATTTGTTGTCGGGACTGGCGATCTTCCTGAGTTGCATTGAAATCGTCACTGCCGGGAGATGCATGGATGCGCGTCGAATCGAGTCTAACAAGACTTTGATATTCGTCGGCGGTGCCGCAACCGAAATTGACGAAGTCGCGTTGGTTCGAAGCGTAAATACTTATTTTCGGATTTTCAATTCTAAGGAAATTTAAAGCAACACTTTCAATGATCTCATCGCACGCGACTCGTGAAGCGAGGGGGAATGAAGAAATTTGAGATTCGAATTGCTTCACTTGCTTTGTGACGCCGGTATTTTGGGCGAAGCTAAAAGTTGATATAAGGAGGAGGACTGCGGTGAGAGCGATTTGATTTTTCATATAAACCCCTTTGGTTACCTTCTTTAATTGCAAGGCATGCCAGGCGGTTTTCGACGTCCAATTTGTATATTGGCGAGAGACCAACGTGTCTCAAAGTGAGAATCATCTTTGTTTTCAATGGGTTAGGGCTGTAACCTTTTGGCGAGTAAAAGGCCGAACGGTGCGCGGTTTTATCGCATATAGGCGTAGGGTCTCGTTTACTTAGTCCTCAACAGTAAACCAAGTGTTTCGCACGCCGTATTTACGAACGAGGCGGTTGATGCGACGGGCATTATTGATGCTGACGCGAATGCATCCGTGCGAAGCGGGGCGACCTAAATTTTCGGCCGCAGCGCCCGGGGCACCATGGATCGCATAACCTTCATGTATAAAAACGGCGTAAGGCATATTTTTATGGCCAGGATATTTTTTAGACGAATATTCATCATAAATTCTACCGTTAGGATGAGTATCGAGATTACGCGTGCTGAAACCACGGCGGCCAGTTGAAACTCTCCACAATCCTGCATTTTTTAATTGTCCGTCGATATAAAGGCTCAGTCTCTGAGTGCTTTTGCTGATGTGTATATACAACGAACAAGTTTCACGTTCGCAACGACGGCGAATTGATCGTGGTGCCGCTTGCTCGGGCGTCGGGATGAGTAAGGGAGTTCCAATAATCAAATCTTGCATGGGAATTTGCTGAATCAAAGGTTCCGAATAAAAAATAACAGGGGGAGCTTGCAGTTGCGTTTCTTGCGGTGCCGGAACCTGCAGCAATGTGTTTTGGCTGCGATGATATTGATCCATCAATTCAATTGTTTCGTTTACTCGCGGATCGTGTGGA
>JAYTDP010000155.1:0-2532 GCA_043735865.1 Bdellovibrionales bacterium | reverse complement strand
TCCACACGCAAACCGTTCATTGAGACGCCGACGTCGGGATGATCCATTGTCATCAAAGTTGCTAATGCGCCTGAGCGAATGTGTGCATCGACTAAACGGCGAAACCCGCCAGGTGTTTTGAAGAATAAAACCTCGTCGCCATTGCAGACTAAAAAATGCCGACCGCCGCTCAACATCGAGCCCGCTCGCGCGATGCCTCCACCGCTTCCTAAAATGCGAGGCTGTTCGTCAGAGAAGTGCATGCGATAAGGCAAAACAGTGGCACCTGCACCGGGCACCACAATAGCCGAAGCCGCAGCCCGCACGGTCGCAGGCAAGTGATGCGTGTTCAGCACGACATCCGAAACGTCGCCAAGAGATTCAATGTGATAAAGGGAGTAGCCGAGCAAAGGAATATTCAAAAAAGGCAACGCTGGTTTCGCAAGTACGTCTGTATGCGGGCGAAATCTTGTGCCGAGACCGGCAGCCAGAATCATCGCCTTCATGTGGCCGTGCGAATCGCCGCAGATGCCGTCAAATCATTCGGGTTCATATAATTCATTTCTAAGAATCCATTATCGCGAATGACCGAGAGAAAATCAGCGTATTGCGGAAAATCTTGCAGAGTCGCCGCAACTTTGACTACCGTCGGCGCCAAGTATTTCAAATACCGCTGATCTTCGCGGGTGTTGTAAAAGCTTGAGAAGCTTCCACACGCTTTGAAACAACGCTGAATCATTTGTATGCGAAAAATATGAAAGAATTCGTCTCGAGAAACGGGCTTTTTTAAAAATTCTTTTGACGAGTTCATGTAATAATTTAAAATTTCTTGTCGTGTCTCTTCGTTCATGTCGACGTAAGAGTCGTGAACTAAAGAGACTAAGTCGTACTGCATCGGGCCCATGCGCGCGTCTTGAAAATCGATGACGCGCATTTTGCCGAGTTTTAACATTAAATTGCGCGAGTGATAGTCGCGGTGGCAAATGTGTTTTTCGACTTGATCAAGCGTTGAGCAAATATCTAAGAAAATTCCATCGATAGATTTAGAAACCGCCGGGCTCAGTTGAACTCGAGCGAACTTCTCGATCAAGTGTTCGCGGCCGTAGTTCATCTCCCACAATAATTTTTCTGTATTGAACGAAATGCCGAAAGCAACGCAATTGCTTTTTGAGTCAAATGAAGATGGGTAGTGGATTTTAATAATTTCGTCGATCGCTTGCTTATAAAACGGAATTGCTAAACTTTGGTTTTGATTCTCCCAAAATTTTCTTTCTAAAGTGAGATCGCCGAGATCTTCGAGCAAGACAACACCAAGCTGAGGCGACTTCGCAACGACTGTCGGCACCAACACATCATGTTTTTGAAAGTGCGCGAGCACGTTTAAAAATGGGTATCGTCCATCATCGACAAACGGATCCCAAACCATCAATACGTTCGATTGATCATTATGAACGATGCGAAAGTAGCGGCGAGAACTTGCGTCTCCGGCAAGCGGGATCACTTCGAAGTCTTTCGAACCGAGTGACTCCGCAAGGAATGCTAGGACTTCTTTTTGCAAAACTGGTGTTGTCATATTGCTTAATGATGACAACCACTTGCGTATTAGACAAGTGATTCAGGATTATTCGGGCGGTGCCCTGGCCTTAAGAACTAGTGGAGTGTTTCGTCTTCTGATCCTGACGAATCTTCATCATCGGTCACGAGACGAAGGCCGAAGTCGACAGAATCTTCGTCACTCAGGCTCTCGGCGACTTCCGTTAATCTGCCAATGACAGATTCCAACGTAAGTCGAGCACGACCAGTCAATCCTTCAAAGAAAAACTGAATCAGATTTTCTTTTTTGTAAGTATTGAAAGGCTGTTTGAGTTGCAAATATCCAATTGAGATTTGGCTTAAAAATCCCGGGTGAACTTCAGGATCGCTTTTCAATTCGCCGTAGGCGCGCGTGCTTCCCACAATTAATTGTGGAGATTCAAGTCGCTCACGCTCAGTTAAAAACGATGAAAGGCTGCTTTGTTGTGCAAACGTTAATCGTTTGATGTCGTCGACAAAAAGACTCACGCGCCCTAGAGTCGAGAGTTCAGCAGCCGAGTTGATAACTCCTGCCGCAAGATCTTGAATCGGCAAGAACGCGAATCGTGCTGCTGCTTGATGAATCTCAAGCGCCATTTTAAATATGTCGAAAGAATCTTTCGATTCGATCAGACAGGGAAAGTCGAAACTCTCTTCATATTGGCTTGAAGGCATGCCGACGATGGCGTTTTCTCCTCCTCCACGTGCGTGATCTATAGGAGTAATCTTCGCTTCTGCTTCAGCGACCTGTAATTGAGATTCGAAATGCTCCACTAATTGCAAACGATCGATATCTTTCAATTTCGTCTCTAACACCATCTTAATAACTTGGTGGAGATAATTTTTGCCGCTGGAAGTGAGATCCTGCGCGCGGGCCACTCTCGCTGCCCCAGCGAGTGTTTGGTCAACAAGCACGGGAAAGTACACATTCTCATCTTGCGTGAGCGGTAGGCCCTTCAGCATCTCTTGGCGCTGCTTAGG
>JAYTDP010000154.1:0-3210 GCA_043735865.1 Bdellovibrionales bacterium | reverse complement strand
AAAGGTAAATTTGGTTATATGAGCCCTGAGCAAGCAGAAGGCCAGCAAACTGATCTTCGCACCGACGTCTTTTCACTTGGAATCGTCTTGTGGGAACTCCTCGCGAACGATCGCCTCTTCATCGCAAACAATGAGATCAACACCCTTCGAAAGATTCGCGAGTGCCAAGTTCCGAGCCTTTCGAAAATCAATCCGAACATTCATCCTGAGCTAGAGCGCATCACGAATAAAGCGCTGACTCGCGACCGCAACCTCCGCTATCAGACGTCGGCAGCCATGCATCGCGATCTTTCAAGATTCTTGAATAAGCACGATCCCGAATTTACTCCGCACGACTTCGCGGTTTTCATTAAGACGCTCTACACAGACGAAATTCTCGATGCCCGCCGAAAAATGGTGGAGTATTCAAAAATTCCGTCGCGCAATGAGGTCGGCAAACAACGCAATTTCGATGCGGACCGAACACAGGTGACGTCATTCCCTCAAGAGACTGAAAATTCAGCACCGGGAGACGGATCACAAATCGGCCAAGCGGTGACTCAGACTCACACTCAAACCGAGACCGGAACATTCACCGGCAACGTTCAGGATATCGACGATAAAACCGAAGTCAGCAAAGATAATATTTCGCTTGTCCGCAATAAAACGGTCGCCGCGGATCCAAGACCAAAAGACATGGTGACGAATTCAGATAGCATGAGCAGCGACGATATTCTCAATAAGGCGACTGAAAGAACGGCAACTAAAGCATCGCAGGTCTTAAATATTGAAGCGATTAATAAAACATTGATTGCGCCAATCAAAGTTCAGCCCCGTCGAGTTTTTGAAAATGTAAATGCCGAACCCGATTCGGGCGTTTTCAATGTTGAGAAACTCAATAATTCGTCGAACCAAAACACTCAAAATAGACAAAATCGCCCGGGTTCAAAAGTAAATCGCTCGAGTCGTGCTCCGAAGGAATCTTCGAGTGCGGCGAGTTTCATCGTGTTCGTTGCATTTGCAATTGGTACTTACGTCCTTGTTTCGAATTTCTACCCGCAGCAAACCGGCCATTTCGAGACCTACGTAAAAGGTGTCTTTGACGGAGTCAATACGGGCTCTAGTTTCAAAGATCTGATGTCTCGATCCGGAGTTTCCGCTCCAGTGAAAAAACAAGCTCCAGTTGAAGCGGTAAACGTCCCGGATTTCTTACGTGAAAATGAATCGGCAAAGGATGCGGCCCAGGCGAAAATTCCGACAACCATGATCGTTGTCCAAAGTAGCCCTTCAGGTGCTGAAATCTACGTCGACATGGGAATGGGTTTCAAAAATACGGGGCAAACGACTCCATCACGAGTCGACGTGCCGTCGGATCGCTCGTTCGGGATTCGCTTGAAAAAATTTCGCCATTTTGACTTTGAACAGTCTGGAATTTTGACGAGCAAAATCAATCGTAAATTCGAAGCGACATTGACCCGACAACAAACGTCTTACGTTGATATCATCGTAAAACCGGCCGCCAATGACCTTAAGGTGTACGTGAACAACGTGCTCCTTGAAGAAGATACCTTACCGATCACTCGTTATGCGATCCCAGCGAAGACTGACGTCAAAATTCGAGTGGAGTCTCCGACTCGCAATATATCCAGCGAAACTGTGGTGAACCTCAAAGAAGATGAACGCCAAACAGTTGTACTTCGTCTGCAAAAATGAGACTGATCAAAGATGTCTACAATTTTACATCGTCTACTCGAGCGTAAGAAGCGAAATGGCCCCGATATATCCATGCGTTTTAAAGACGGAGATCGATGGCGCCATTACACCTGGGATCAAGTCGTTGAAATGATCGAGGCTGCTGCCGCGGCACTTCGGTCATTCGGCATAGGTAAAGAAGATCGGGTCGCCCTCATTTCTGAAACACGCCCTGAGTGGTCAATTACCGATTATGCCATTATGTCTCTAGGCGCCGTCACCGTTCCGATTTATCCGAACAACAGTCAAGAAGACGTCGAGTTTATCTTAAACGACTCAGCAACAAAAATATTGATTCTTGAAGACAGGGATCAGCTCAAAAAATGGAACTTGATAGAAAAAAACTGCCCGACGGTTAAAAAAGTCGTCTCGTATGAGAATGTCGACGATGCCAAAGGCACGTCGTGGCTGGATCTACTTGAACTTGGGCGCGAAGAAGTGAAAAAAGCACCGCACGCATTTCGCAATTCGATTGAAGAGCTGACGACCGACAATTGGGCCACGTTGCTTTACACTTCGGGTACAACTGGCCGGCCGAAGGGCGTCGTCCTCAACCATGAGCAGATTACGAGTGAGGTGACCGACATTTTCGCAGTGGTCACTGTGACCGAGCAGGATACCGCGCTCACTTTCCTTCCATTTTCACACATCTTAGGGCGGGTGGAATCTTTCGGCTCCGTACACGCGGGCTATACGATGGCTTTTGCAGAGAGCATCGAAAAGCTTCGTGATAATTTTGCCGAGATCAAACCGACATTCATTATCGCGGTCCCGCGCATTTTTGAAAAACTCTATGGAGCTATTCTGTCGCAAGCCCAGAATAATCCGATAAAAAAACGCCTTTTTGATTGGGCCATCCAAGTCGGCCATGAGTACAGTGAGGCCGTTCGCGAAAAACGGTTCATCTCCCCGCTTTTAATTGGACAATTTGCAATGGCCAAACGGCTCGTATTTAGCTCGATCACCAACCGGCTCGGTGGAAGAATGCGCTTTGCCGCCTCGGGTGGGGCGCCACTTAGCCTGGATATCGCCAAGTTCTTTCACGCCGTCGGTCTTCTCATTCTCGAAGGATACGGGCTGACTGAAACAACGGCGGGCGTCACCTTCAACTCTCCCCTCCACTACAAACTTGGCACCGTCGGTCCTGCGATTGGCGATGTCGAAATGAAACTGGCTGAAGACGGCGAAGTCCTAGTGCGCTCAAAAAAAGTAATGAAACGTTACTATCATGATGACGCGGCTACGGAGCAAGTCCTAGCGGGCGGGTTTTTTCATACCGGTGACATTGGCGAGGTCGATAGCGAAGGGTTTTTAAAAATCACCGATCGCAAAAAAGATTTGATCAAAACGGCTGGGGGCAAGTATGTGGCTCCGCAGAAATTGGAAACTCTATTGAAAGCGAGTCCATACATTTCAAATGTTCTCGTACATGGCGATCAGAAAAAGTATATCGTCACGTTAGTTACGATTAATGAGCCG
>JAYTDP010000153.1:0-14947 GCA_043735865.1 Bdellovibrionales bacterium | reverse complement strand
GCCAGCGCTCGCATGTGTGCGATACATTTGCGGAGTATATAAATTCCAAGACTCATGTTTGGCGCCCACAACACAGGGATTTTTTTTGCCGCCTTTTCGAGGGCCTTGTGAGCTTTCGCACTAATGCCAGTGGTGCCACTCACGAGCGGCAACCTGTTTTGAATAGCGTATTCGACCGCGGCCAGTAACCCCTCTTCAGAGGAAAAATCGATAATAATCGAGCCTGTCGGCTTTGTGATTTCATTTAATTCGACTACATCGCCTCGACCGTTGCGATCAACTTCAATCGTTTTCTTATCGCGTAATACACTTCGAAGCTCGCCGCCCATGCGGCCAAACGCTCCGACAATAATATACTGGGGGGGCTTCATCAGATAATCCCCAGCTGTTTTAATTCGTGCTGTAAAATCAGTTCGTTTTCCGGCGAGAGGGTAAGCATTGGGAGGCGCAACTCAGGCGATCTTAAAATGCCCATGAGATGGAGTCCCATCTTCACCGGCATAGGATTTGCCTCGATTCCCATTAACTGATTTAATTTATCGAACCGCGCATATTCTGCGGCGACCTTTTGTCGCGCAATCGCACGATGCGAAAGAAGACTCAATTCGTTGGGGATAATATGGGAGATAACTGAAATAACTCCATCTCCCCCTCTCATCATAAATTCGATGCATGTCGTGTCGTCACCACTCAGTAAAGTAAAGGTCTTAGGAGTGCCCGAGCGAAGACGTTCGACCAATTCAGTTTTTCCCGACGCTTCTTTGACTCCAATAATATTTTTGACTTTGGTGAGTTCAAGAATTGATTCTGAAGTTAGGCTCACGACTGTACGACCCGGAACATTGTAAAGAAGAATAGGTGCCTTGGTTTGTTTCGCCACGGCTTTGTAATGCGCGACGAGTCCCCGCTGAGGCGGCTTATTGTAGTAAGGAACTACGATCAGTGCCGCATCAGCTTTCAACTTTTTAACCAGTTTTGTTTTCTTGATTGTTTCCTCGGTGGAGTTACTACCCGTACCAAGAATCAATGGCACTGCTCGGTCACTCGCCTTGGCGACCACTTTAAAAATCTTTTCAACCTCATCAGAGTGGAGCGTTGGACTTTCGGCCGTTGTACCATTGACCACGAACCCATCGATATTATGATCGAGTTGATGTTTCACTAATTTTTTCAGCGAATCGTAATCAACTTTGCCCTTATAAAACGGCGTAACCAATGCGGTGATGACGCCCGAAATCGGTTTGCTCATCGAGATTCCTCAGCTGCGCTATTTTTCTTCTTTACGGCTTCGTTTTCTTCGGCGGCTTCCGCAGCTTCGTCGTCTAAATAGGTACGTCTCGGCGCTAGGCCTACGGATTCTGGTTTCACTCGAATGCTCTCGGCGGCACGCTTAAAATTCGGTCGGCCACGCCCAAGCTCCGGCGCTGTCTCCGGAGGCACGGGGTCGCCTTTCACTCCGCAGCCCAAACCCGCACTCAAGCTCAAGATAATAAATAGCAATTTCACTTTTTCTCCTCGTTGCGTGCAATATACTCTTCAACTTCTTCGGTTTTTTTACAAAGTCGCGGTTCAATTTTAAATTGGCGCCTCATAGCCGGCGAAATAGACTTGCATGCATCTGCATATTTTTGTGCCGCTTCTATTCCCAACGCTGGCTCATTTTCGTGGAGCTTATACTGCCAATAAGAAACTTCCGGCAGCGGACTCAAATGAATATCTTTTAGATGAGCGAGAGCCTCTTTAATTTTTTGCATACTGTAAAGACTCTCGATCTGCACGAGCTTAAGCGCTACTTTTAGGTCGCCTTTGAATGCTGGATCATTTTCGACGGCGATGAGCGGCTTTTTAAGGCAGAGTACCGTTTTGTAATGAAAGATCTTTTGCTCTGGCGAAATTGGACTTATTTTTTCAATTTCATTCAAAGTTTCTTGGGCGGCGGAGCATTCGCCTGCCGCAAGCTTTGCCCGAACCAGTCCAAGCAAAACTTGAACATTTCCCGGCTCGAGCACTAGCGATTCTTCGTATTTCGCTTCCGCGCTACTTTGGGCTTCGTACAACATTGATTCAGCTAATTCGTAATTTTTTTGTCCCTGCTCGGTCATAAAAACCGTGGTGAGGCGACCCAGTTCTTGCGCAATTTCGATTTTCGCCGAACCCGTGCTTTTGCTAAGCGCTTCGACTAATATTTGCGCCGCTCCCACTCGATCTTTTTTCAGTAAAAGTTCACGTGCCTGAGTAATGGCTTTCGGAGCCGAAAAGCACAAAAGAGGCATTGATAGGAGAGCGAAGATGATCACTTTTGCATTGGTCATTAGGCAAAAGTGATATCACAAGTAACAGGCTATTTCAGTTCGTTAATTAAAACCTGGCGCGGTTTGCTGCCATTGGCCGGACCTACGACTCCTTGAGTTTCTAGAATCTCGATCAGTCGAGCCGCCCGCGGATACCCGAGACGGAAACGTCTTTGTAAGAATGAAGCACTGATTTCTTTTTGCGTCGAAATAAATGCCACGATTTCATCGTACATCTCGTCTTGTTCGACGTCCTCACCGCCACCCATGCCATCGCCATCTTCTATCCCCTCGGCGCCGGGAACACCGGCGTAACCCTCAAGGGCTCGCATCGCAGCCGGATCGAATTCGGGCTCGGCTTGGCTATACCAATGCTCTGTTACTTTTGCGATTTCTGCGTCCGTTACCCACGGCCCGTGATTACGAACCGGCTTAGAAGTGGCAGGAGAAACGAAAAGCATATCACCGCGCGCAAGCAGGCGTTCAGCTCCACTCTCGTCGATGATAATTCGCGAATCCATTTTACTTGCAACTTTAAAACTGATTCTTCCCGGAATATTCGTCTTAATCATTCCGGTTACGACATCTTTGCGCGGACTTTGCATGGCAAGAATCAGGTGAATTCCGCATGCTCGCGCCATCTGAGCGAGTCTTACAACTGAATGCTCAACATTTTGTTTGTCGACTGCCATCAAATCCCCGAACTCTTCGCACACGACGACAATGTAAGGCTGTGGAGTGAAGTAATACGAATCAAGCGGAGCACGCGTGCCTAAGTCGGCGTGCAGTTGATCGTGTTCTGCGATGTCTGATTTCGAGAGTTTTTCAACGGTCGCGTTAAAGCCCTCTAAATCTCTCGCTTTAAATTTACTCATCGAGCGGTATCGCTTATCCATCTCTTTAATCGCCCAACGAAGAGAACTTATCGCCTTTTTTGTATCTCGAATGGTCGGCATCAAGAGATGCGGGATGCGCGCAAAGCTCGCGAGATCGACTTGCTTTGGATCAATCAAAATTAAACGAAGTGTTTTTGGCGAGTGACGGAAGATTAAACCTGTCAGAAGTGAAACGATGAAAACTGATTTCCCGGAACCTGTCGTGCCCGCCACCATTAAATGGGGCATCTTTCTCAAGTCGACAACTTTCTGAGTGCCGTCGGCTTCGCAACCCATCGTGATCGGAAGATACATTTTCTCATCCCAAAACATCTCGCTGGCTAAAATATCTTTTAAGTAAACCGATTCACGATGCGAGTTGGAAGTCTCAATACCCACAACATCTCGTCCCGGTATCGGCGCTATAATACGAACTGATTCCGCGCTAAGTGCGAGGGATAAATCGTCCGCGAGATCAGTGATTTTTGAAATTTTCACGTCAGAATTCGGCTTGAATTCGAAGAGAGTGACGGCCGGCCCTGGCTTCGCATCCATGACAACGCCCTCAACCTCGAACTGTTTCAACTTATGAATGAGGATTTGCGCTTTTTCTCGAATCTCTCTCTCGTCGACGCGTTTTCGATTATAAGGTGGATCGTCGAGCAATTCGAGCTTCGGGAGCTCCCAATTCTCAATTCGACGCTGAATTTTCTTTTTTAATTCAACCAGGCGCTTGCGTGGCTTTGCGACATCTCCCTCAGAGCGGTGGCCCGGCTCTGCAGAAATTGTGACCTTCTCGAACTCTTCAATTGCATCATCCAAATCCGGCTTCGCACTTGGCGCTTCATTCTCCTGTTTAATCGGGAGAAATTTTGCTAAGGCCCTGTCGGCATCCACTCCGACAAATTTTTTAAGTCCAAATATATTTTTCTTTTCAGGTGATGCTGCTTTTTGAGTTTGAGCATTGTTCGCCTGAGTTGCCATCGCCGACGCCACTCTCATCTGTGGTTGTGATTTTTCATTGATGAGCGCGTACATTCCATCAGAAAAAATAGTCCACCGAGCTACAACTTTATTTCCCAAAAAAGCGACGGCTGAGCGCACCGGCTTCAACAAAGTAAGAGGCCATGCGAGTAATTCTTTAAGCGGCTTCTCGGTATAAAAAACGATAAGTGCCGCGAAAATTGTCCAAAGAATGACCGCAACGCCTGCCGAATTAAATCCCGCAATTAAAGTCTTTGCTATGAGATTGCCGAAGAATCCTCCAGCGAGGACTTGGTGATTAAACAGAGTCTTCGCAGGCCAATAGAGCGACAGAAGACTCGATGTGGTAATGACTAAAAGCACAAGCCACACGAACCGCATTGATCCTTTAGGAGGATTTTCTCCTTGGAAATTGCGAATGGCAGATCTGAAACAACCAGCGACAAACACCCACGCACAAAGGCCGAATGCTTGAAAGAAAATGTCGCTTAAGAAAGATCCGAAGTAGCCGCAGTAATTTTTTACAGCCATGGATCGCCCTATTGAATTGAGCGAAGGATCAGTGGGGTTATAGCTCAAGAGTGCCAGGGCGAAGAAAATTCCCATAGACAGCCAAATCAAGCCGGTGATATCTCTGCTGAAACGTTTAAAAAGATGACTCATTCCAATAGTTTAAAAAATGTAATGAGCGTTTGATAGTCTGGTTTTTCATTATGTTAAAGATCAACGAAATTTTCTACAGCATTCAAGGCGAGTCGTCGCTTGTAGGTTATCCGACCGTTTTTGTACGAACGTCGGGGTGTCATCTGCGTTGCACTTACTGTGACACGACTTACGCCTACTACGACGGAAAAAAAATGGATGTCGATGAGATCATCGTCGAGGTTCAAAAACATCCGGCGCGGCACGTGTGCGTGACAGGCGGAGAACCCCTCTTACAAGACGACAGCCTGCCACTACTCGCCAAGCTTTGCGATCTCGGTTATTGCGTGTCTTTAGAAACGAGCGGCGATCTTGATTGTTCGAAAGTGGATCCGCGCGTGAGAAAAGTTATTGATATCAAGACGCCGGATAGCGGAGAGCCGGGCCGTTTTAATTTAGAAAATTTAAAATTAAGAGATGTCAATAGTGAGTATAAATTTGTGATTTGCTCCGAAAATGATTTCGTGTGGGCCGAAAATTTTGTCGCTGAAAACGATTTAAAATCTCATCTCGTGTTTTATAGTCCCTCGCACGCAAAGATCGAAAACCGCTGGTTGGCCGAAAAAATACTTTCAGAAAAATCAACTGCACGGTTGCAATTGCAGCTCCATAAGTATATTTGGTCTGCCGAAACACGCGGCGTCTAACGTTAAGTCTAATCGTCATCTCGGGAGGGACTTTGGTTCCGAACATGAATAGCTCTGGTCATCTTTTTGTCGCAAACCTCCAAGCAGTTAGCCTAGAAAAATTAGTTAAAAGTAAACTCGAAGTTATTTTTAAAGAACAAAAAGACGCCGACGTTGAGTTGAGCGGACTTTATTCATTTATCCTCGAGCAAGTGGAGCGCCCGCTGATCGAATTGTCGCTTAAAAATTGTCACGGAAATCAAGTGCGTGCCGCTCAGCTCCTGGGCATCAATCGCAACACGTTAAAGAAAAAGATTGATACTTATCGGATTCAAGTTAGAACTAAACGAAGTATAAGTTAATACATCAGCGGGTCATCTTGTTCTTCTCCTTCGATTAGGCCCGCAAGTTTTTTATTTATGGTTTTATCTGTTGTTCAATTTTTTCGTCATTCGGGGGGGTGATGGAAGCACGCCTGCCACCACAAAATATTCCGGCTGAACTTTCTGTCTTGGGCGCTCTCATGCTCGAGGGCGACGCTTGGGACGAAATTGCTGACATGATCAGCGAAAACGATTTCTATCGTCCCGCCAATCGAATTATTTTCGAGACGATTCGTGAACTCCATCGTAAATCGCAACCGACTGACCTTATTACTGTTTCCAACCATTTGCTCTCGGCTCAGCGCTTAGATCAAATCGGCGGTCCCGCTTATTTGGCTGAGCTGCTCGAACAAGCCCCATCATCTGTAAATATTAAGAGCCATGCGAAGATCATTAAAGAAAAAGCGCTTTTGCGCATGATTATTCATACGGGACAGAATTTCGCAGAAAAAGCCTACGCTCAGGATTTCTCTGACGTCGAAGCTTTCTTAAATGAATTCGAAGCCTCTGCTTTTAAGATCTCCGATACCAATACGACGCAAGATCTCGTCGATGCCAGCACTTTGGTTAAGACTTCCATCGATAAGCTGCATTTTCTTTATGCGAACAAAGGCGAGGTTCCTGGTATCGCGAGCGGCTTCTTCGATCTCGATAAAATGACGGCTGGTTTTCAGCCAAAAGAGATGTCGGTCATCGCGGCTCGTCCGTCGATGGGTAAAACCGCCTTCTCTCTTAATATTGTTCTCCATGCCGCTCTTCGTGAGGGCAAGTCGATCGCCTACTTCTCGGTCGAGATGGCGAAAGAGCAGGTCATGATGCGTTTGCTTGCGGGCGAAGCGAAAGTTTCTCTCTCGCAATTACGTACTGCGAATCTCGACGAAGCTGCATGGCCGCGTCTCATTAATGCGGCGGCGAAAATGAGCGAAGCTAAAATTTACATCGACGACACATCGGGCATTAGCCCTTTTGAAGTTCATGCAAAAGCGCGCCGGTTAAAAGCGAAGCATGGTCTCGACATGATCATGATCGATTACCTTCAGTTGATGCAGCTTAAGCAAAAAACGGACAGCCGCGAGCGCGAAGTCGCCGAGATTTCAAAAACATTGAAGGCGATCGCGAAAGATTTAAATGTCCCGGTCATTGCTCTCGCACAGTTGAATCGTGGAGTCGAAGGCCGCTCTGATCGTCGACCAATGCTATCCGATCTTCGTGAGTCCGGATCCATCGAGCAAGATGCCGACGTGATCATGATGCTTTATCGTGACGATTATTACGAACGCGACAATCCAGAAATGAAGGGCAATGCCGAAGTTATCATCGGTAAGCAACGTAACGGACCGACCGGTACCGTGAAACTTCGTTGGCAGCCGGACTTCGGTTTGTTCATGAACAATGTCGAAGGGAACGGCGGCCCAATGCCGCCAATGCCATCATCGCCAAATCCAAATGGCGGCGGCGGCCGAGTTTCTAATTTCCCAAATCAGGGTAAGCCGAAAAACTACGCTCCGAACGTTTAAGAAGTTCGTCGAAAGCCGCCCCGCACTTATAAGTGCGATTACTATAATACATCCCTAGAAATAGCCTGTTTTTCAGAGGGCTCAAGAACGCGCTGAAGGTAATAGTCAAAAAGCAATTGCGAAGCAGAGAGCACATCGTTTTGGCAATTTGTGCAATACTTCATTAGGTTACCTAAAAATATCGCGGCCGACCCATATCCCCCTGATTTAGTTTTATCGCATGCTGTTTCTCCGGCCATTTTGACATGACGATAAATAGAAACGACATCGCTTCCGTCCGCATTTAAGAACGGAGTTGGGCAGCTGACCGGATGGGTCGACTCGACCCGTAACGCAAAAATGTATTGAGCGATACGAGCAATCTGCGGCTCAATCCCCGGATAGTAATTTGAATTCAAATACAAAGTATCTCGGGTCAAATATGGAATGACACACAAAACACCGCCGCCACAATTGTCATGCAACTTGACATGCCTAAATTTATTTTCGAAAAGTCGTTTGAAGTTCGCGCCGTCAAAATTACCAAAAATATTTTGATGGAGTTGGGACTGATTCGTTGCTCGTAATTGGTAGAGATAGAGAAGATCTTGCGTTACTGTTTCCTTCAGCATCGGTGACACTGAGCTGTCGAATTCAACATTCACCACAACTTGCGCATTAGCCGAGATTGTCCAAACGAGCAATAGTAGAGCTGCTTTAAATTGATTCATTTTATCTCCATAAATAATTAACGAATTCCACCCTTGATATCTGCTCAAAGCCCAGCAAACAAGTGTTTAACATCGAGTGAATGACTTACCAGCCGCTCAAAACTAGACCTTCGCATTATTGTGGCGCCACTAACCCTTTGCTCTAATGACCTTGTCGTAATGACGGGGGATTCGTGAAGGGGCAAGATCTTATTCAAATTTTGGTGGAGCTTTCGGGTTTGCCCGAGCAATTAGCCACTTCCGAAGTCCATAAGCTTGCAGCGCAAAAGAACAAAAGCGTCGACTCTCTTACACTCGACGACCTTCGTATTATTCTCTCTAATTATCTACAGGATGTGCTTCTAGCCGCAAAAAAAAGCCTCGCCGAGTTCGACGAGGATTTTGATTTGGTAGCCGAAGAATAAGTGGCGGACGCTTAAGCGTCGGCGCGCTCTACAGAAATTGTAATTTCTGATTTCAAGTCATCACCGAAAGACACTGTCGCCTTGTGCTGACCGAGTATCTTGATCGGCTCAACTTCGATATCACGACGGTCGACTGAGAAACCTTTAGCTTCAAGCTCTTTCGAAATGTCGTGTGCAGTCACTGTTCCGAAAAGTTTTTCGGCTTCGCCAGCCACCATTTTGAAAGTCAAAGTAATGCCAGAAAGTTTGCCGAGCATTTCTTTACGTTCAGCAACGGCTTTCTTCTTCTTGGCTTCTGATACCTTCTGAAGATGCTGCCACTCTTTTACGCGCGTTTCTGTCGCTTCTACGACCAAGCGGCGTGGAAGTAAGAAGTTGCGCGCAAAACCATTCTTCACTGTCACAACGTCGCCAACTTTGCCTACGTTCTTAACATCTTTTTGTAATACAACTTTCATAACCGTCCTCTTTGTTTAATTCTTAAATTTTATTCTTTTGAAAAACTTTTTTTCTTTAACTCTGTTCCACGCTTCACAATGTGTTTTCTAAAATCAGCCCAGAAGTCGATCACTCCTACGAGAGCCAAGATCAAGAACAGTTGAAACGTAAAAAGCACGATCCAAATGATTCTCCAGAAATAACCCACTTTAAACGTTTCAAAATATTTCCCTAAGATCGCAAAACCTTGGAGAAAATAAATCACCGCTAATATGTTTAACATGTTCGTCGCAATGACCGACACCGTGTGATTCGCGCCCTGCCAGAAAGCACCGAGAACTGACGGGAACAAAACCCAAATCATGAAATCGGGAACTCTGAAATCCGACAACTTCTGCTTTTTTGCCGGTACGTGACCCGCCCAAACCGAAAACGGACGCTCAAGTACGGCAGCTAATGCTGCAGACAAGATCAACATGATCAATAGCATTGAAGGTATTTGCAGAGCCAAATCCTCGGCTTTCAAAGTTTGCGACAACTGTGAGTCCATGCGCGAAACGCTCGCGATAGCCATCTCTACCGTAGCAAGAACTTTTGATTTCCAAAAAGTGGGATCCCGCTGAAGCATGAAAAGAAACGTCGCAGATGCGAGAGCAGAAGCCGAGAGGATTCCCGCCAGCGCGCTTTGTACGACATTAATTCCACGCTCTTCAAATTCGCTCCACACGCCAATCATGACAGTGAAAAGCAGAAGGGCACAGCCAAGTGCCGGCATACGAAGGGCCCAGAATAAAATGCTAAACCCGACACCGAATAACCAAAAAGGACCGGCTCCCACTGCTGTGCGAACGGGCTTAAGTGGTGCCGCGCCAAATACAATCGTCATACCGGTCAGGAGAACTGACCAGATAAGAAGAAAGATAGATCTGCGGATGGGCGCCGGCGATTTCAAATTTATTCGCCTTCTTCGCCATCTTCTTCATCACGTCGACGGAATCCACCGCCGCCGCCACGGCCACCGCGATCGCCGCCGCCGCCTTCACGAGGTCCACCTGGGCCCATAGCCGCTCGGCGAGCATCACGTTTCGCGTCTTTTTCTTGTTCACGGCGAATTGATTCAGCCAAAGTCTTTTTGAAGTCTTCAACGTAAGAATTCAGCGGTTTGCGCTCATCCAAACGGGTGTGGAAAAAACGAAGAACGCGATCGTCGATTTTTAGTAGACGCTCAAGTTCTCCAACACATTCTGCTTTCGCTTCGAAAGTCGTGTGGAAGTATTGGCCCAATTTCATTTTATTGATTGGGTTTGCAAGACGACGTTTGCCCCAGGTGTCCAAGTGATTCACTCGGCCTTGGTACTTTGAAATTGTGTCGTTATTGCGTTTGAAAAGAGCTTTTTGCTCAGTTTCGTTTACATCCGGGTGTAGAATGATGATGCCTTCATACAAACGGACAGGTCTTTCAACCAACGTACTCATTGATTTCCTTTCGGTTTTCGCCCCCTTCGACAGGGAGCAAGGATTTAATAGCCTTTAAATTACGGTGGAAGGATTACCACTAACCCACTAGGCGAAGCAAGGCGTAAAGGCTATCATCTAGACATGGCCATTTTTCTTAAAGTTCTTAACGGACCGGATGCCGGTAAAACCATCGAGATGCAAGAAGGCGTCACGATCGGCCGCTCCCCGAACGCCAATTTTTCGTTTCAAGATCCCCGTATGTCCGGACGCCACGTTCAGGTTGTTCGCGCTGGTGCAGAATTACTACTTATCGACCTTGGATCGAAAAATGGTTTCCGCGTCGACGGTATCCGGTCTACAAAAACTGCTTTTATTTCAGGTAGTTCGTTGAAAGTAGGCGGTACAGAGTTCGAAGTTGTGACCGACCCCCTCAAGTTTATCGATATGGCGGAGGCACCGCCCCAACCTCCTAAAACTATCGAGCGGACCCGAGTTGTATCCCCCGTAAAATTGAGCCCACTTTCGAAGCGAGCACCAGATGTAAATAAAGCGGTTGTGGCACCAAAATTTCCAGATGAAATCGAGATGGAAGCGATCGTCGCCAAGCAGCCGAAGCCGGTGGCAGCTCCTCCCAAATGGCATGAGTATTTTGTTCAATTCATTAAAAATTCGCTCGTTAAAATAAAGTCAAAACCGAGGCAGTTGCGACCATTTCGACGGTTAGTGAAGTTAAATGTGATGAGCGGGATCCAATCCGAATCCGTTTGGACTTTAGGATATGGCCCACGGCAGGTTGGTCCGCGGTCATGTGATCTAGTCATAGAAGACCCGGGCGCTCCGGGAATTTGTTTTTCTTTGGCACCGGATGACGACAGTGTCGTTTTCACAACTGATCATCCAGACGTTGTGAAGCTCAATGAACGTTCTGTTCGTACCGATACCTTAAAACCAGGAGACGTGATAAGTTTTGCGTCCACTTCAATTCAATTTGGTTTTGAGCACGAATGAAATTAATCGCCAAGTCTGTCGGCTCGTTTAAGAGTTACGACGGAACAAAAATATATTACGAAACGCGTGGCGAAGGTCGCCCGATCGTAATGGCGTACGGCATCGGCTGTTTAATCAATCATTGGTTACCCCAGACCAAGTATTTTTCTGAACAATATCAGACTGTCGTTTTCGATTATCGCGCTCATCATCGAAGTGAGATGCCGCTCGATTATTCGCAGATTACTATCGAAGCTCTCGCCAAAGATATTCAGGCGTTATCCCATCATCTGAATTTGGCGCCGGCCAGCTTCTGGGGACACAGCTTCGGCACGCAGGTCCTACTAAAAACTTATGACCTTGCACCTGAAATTTTTCATAATCTTGTTTCGATCAATGGTTTTGCTTCTGATCCGATTCAAGGAATGTTTGGCAACAATGTCGCAGGCAAACTTTTTGACGTCCTAAAGGGAGGATTCGACGCGGCCCCGGAAACTCTCACTTACCTTTGGAAAATGGCCGTGAACAATCCCGTCGCCATTCATGCATCGGCACTATTAGGCGGGTTCAATATTAACTTAACCTCGCTCAAAGATATCGAGATTTATTCAAAGGGCGTTGCTTCAATGGACCTCAACGCATTCTTAAAACTGTTCGAAGATATGATGAAGTACGACGCGCGACCGGTTTACGAAAAAGTGGCCGTGCCGACCCTCATTATCGGGGGGAAAAAGGATTCCGTTACTCCGCAAAAATATCAGGAAGAAATGCATTTACGTATTCCGAAGAGCGAATTTTTAATGGTTCCGTACGGATCGCATTGCACACAGCTCGACATGCCCGACCTTGTGAATTTGAGAATTCAAAAATTCCTCAAGGACTACGGCTACTGTTCGTAATTAATTTTATTTATTAGAAATCCAAAACCCGTCGATGTGTTGTCACTCGTAAACTCAATTGTCATTGAGTCGCCAGCGACGGCTGGAGAAAATTGCCCGGTGTGATTCCCAGACCAGCGGGCAATGATTCTGCCGGTCGAATCTTTGAAAGTGACGAAATCGTACCCGTCCTCCGTTTCGAACTGATCGAATAAAACCGCCAATCGTTTCGCATTCGGCACTTTAATTAGATACGTCGCGTTTTCATCGACACTATACGGATGATTCGTTTCGAAAGTTTCCTCGTAAACATTCCAGCCCGTGGGATCACTAGAGTCGGGCGGTGCAACCTGATTTACTAGTGCGTAGTATGCGCTCACCATGCCCGGTGAATCCATTTTTCCTCGTAGAGAAGCGATTCGGCGTGCCGTTAGTACAATACGATCTTTCATATCGAAAAAAGAAATGGCCGGGTCTTGTGCCTTTAATAGCGCCGCAATCCCTGCGACATAAGCCGCAGCGGCCGAAGTTCCTCCGTCCCAACTCGTATGATAATCCCAGCGTGACGTTGAAACCAAGTCGGTTCCCGGCGCGCCGACATCTACTGAATGACGCCCGAAGTTTGAATAGGAAGCGAGCGCACCCGTACGGTCGAGAGACGCGACACTGATGTTATTTTCCGAAGAATAGCTTGCCGGGTAAACCGGTGTGACATCATTATCGTTTGAATCGTTACCCGCCGCAGTAACGACGAGAATATTTTTCTGTTGGGCTCTTTCAATCATTTCAAGGAGGAGTTGGCTGTCCTCAAGCGAAGACCAGGCGAGCAAGATTATATGTGCGTTGTTGTTGATTGCGTATTCCATCCCGAGAATAGCGGCCGCCAGCGTCCCGCCATAATCGGAATATGCAAAACGGATAGGCATAATTTTGACATTCCAGTTTATGCCAGCCAAACCGATTTCATTATTCCCTCTCGCACCAATAATACCGGCGCACAAAGTCCCGTGCCCATTGTTGTCTTCGACATCCGGGCTGTCGCCGTAAAAATCCCAACCGTGCACATCATCGATAAAACCGTTTTTGTCATCATCGACACCAGGGGTGCCCGTTGCTTCGGCCACGTTTGTCCAAATGTTATCCGTCAAGTCTTCGTGACTGGTCATAATGCCCGTATCAATAATCGCAACTGTAACTTGATCACTACCCGTTGTTATATCCCACGCTTGTTCCGCACCTAAATCCAAGTCAAGTCGTTCGAGGTTTTTCAGCGCCCATTGATCACCGTAAAGAGTATCGTTCGGGATTGCTGCAAGTTTATAGAGATTGTTATTTTCGACGAGCACGACTTTAGGATTCGCTTGAAGCTGATCAAATCCGAACTGTCTTCGTTCCACAATATTACGGGTGACTAAATATAAATGACTCTTCGCCGAAAGCAGTGACGCCTTTTCTGATTTCGTTTCTTGGACGAATTGTTGTAAGTCCGGCGGATTCGACTTTAATTTTACCACGAAGTCGAAAGCCGAGGCGGGTTGGGCGATGAAGAGGCCGAGCGCGAGGACGCGTATTAAATTAGTCATTCCTAAAGCCTACGCACGCGGCTTAAGAAATTCTAGAAAATTGAAAATTAGGAAACTTTTTTGGGCGGCGTCGAATCGCCAAAATTAAACTCAAGCTGTTGGGGTTCAGTTTTTTTAATGGGCGTTTTTGCAACTGGCGCCGGTGCCCCCACCTGGCTTTTCGGGCCATTGTCTTCAGCCGATTTCACCAAGTGTTTAAAAAACGCCTTTTGTACATCGACCGACGAGTCGGGATTGAAACCCATTTCAGCTAACAATTCTCCAATTGAACGCACAGCCACCTCTTGAGCTCTATGGGTTTCTTATCGGATCTTTGTCTGGCTTCTTTGAGGTAACACTAGGCGTAGGTCGGTGGTGAATGATCCCTACTAACTAGACACTAGGAACAGAGCAATAAAGGTTAAATTTGTGGATAACCCTGTGGGCTACCCCATGCATTGTGGATTAATTCTGACTTTTTCTTAAAGAGGCTACTAAATTTGGTCCAGGTGAGGGTTTATCCCCCTGCCCCTAGTACCTCTTTTTTGGGTCTGCGCGTTATAGAAGCGCTCCGGTAATCACGGTTCATCTGAGCGATCGACTCGAGACTAATTTCTTTTGGGCAAGTAGCAGAGCACGCACCGGTGTTGGTGCATGCACCAAAACCCTCGGCATCCATTTGAGCGACCATGTTGAGGGCACGAGAATCGCGTTCCGGCTGACCTTGAGGCAACATTGCAAAGTGAGCGATTTTTGCGGCCGTGAAAAGCGCCGACGACGCATTTTTGCAGGCGGCAACACAAGCACCGCATCCAATACATTCGGCAAATTCGAATGCGCGGTCCGATTGCGTTTTTGGAATTAAAATCGCGTTCGCATCTTGCGCGTTCCCAGTATTGACCGAAACATATCCGCCGGCGGCGGTGATTCGATCGAGCGCCGAACGGTCAGTCGCCAAATCTTTTACGATGGGAAATGCTTTCGCGCGAAATGGCTCAATTACAATCGTGTCGTTATTTTTAAACTTCCGCATGTGAAGTTGGCAGGTTGTCGTCGCCGTCTCAGGACCATGCGGGTTTCCGTTGATAACAAGTGCGCACGATCCGCAGATCCCTTCGCGACAGTCGTGATC
>JAYTDP010000152.1:0-6822 GCA_043735865.1 Bdellovibrionales bacterium | reverse complement strand
AGCAATCGCGCGAGGCGGAATCCGCTCGTACGAACTTAATGACGCAGTTTGGGTTCTCGGACCGCCAAGCCCAAGCGATCCTCGATATGCGTTTGCAACGTATTACGGGTCTCGAAAAAGATAAGATCGTCGCCGAACTTGAAGAAGTGATGAAGAGCATCGCGTGGCTAAAAAAAGTATTGAGCAATGTCGAAGAAGTTTACAAAATCATCGTCGAAGAACTCACGATGATCCGTGAAAAATACGGAACTCCTCGTAAAACGAAAATTGAAAATGCTGAGGGAGAGCTTGAAGAAGAAGCGTTTATTACGTCCGAAGAGATGATCGTTTGCATTACGAAAACGGGCTACATCAAGCGCATTCCGACAGCTGAATACCGATTGCAAAAACGCGGCGGCAAGGGACTGAAGGGCGCGGAAAATCGCGATGAAGATTACGTAAATAAAATATTCTCAGCGAACACACTCACTACGATTTTATGTATTTCAGATAAAGGAAAATTATATTGGTTGAAAGTTCACAAGATCCCGCAAGGGTCGCGAACTTCTAAAGGCAAAGCGATTGCGAATGTCTTGAGCTTGGCTCCAGGAGAAAACGTAAGGGCTTTCTTACCTGTTCAAGAATTTAAGCCGGATGATTATCTCGTGATGATTACCGAAAAAGGGACGATCAAGAAAACAAGCCTTGATGCGTTCTCGCGTCCTCGCCCAAGTGGTTTGATCGCGATCAACACAGATCTCGACGATAATGTGCTTGAGGCTAAAATCTGCAGTGAGAAATCACATATTTTTGTTAGCACACTTCACGGCATGTCTATTCGTTTTGATCAATCAGACGTTCGAGCAATGGGCCGTAATGCAGCTGGTGTTCGAGGTATTGCCTTGAACGATAAAGATGATCGTGTTGTCGGTATGGACGTCGTTCCTGAAGGCTGCAAAGAAACAATCCTGGTCGTCACCAAAAACGGTTACGGTAAACGTACCGAGATCGATGAATATCGTATCCAAGGCCGTGGCGGTGTGGGGACAATCACCCAGAAAATTACCGACAAAGTCGGCGATGTTGTTGGAGTGCGACTCGTAACTGACAAAGATCAAGTTATGATCACGACTGACCAAGGACAATCGATCCGCATGCGGGTTTCTGATATTTCAGTTCTTGGCCGCAACACGCAAGGCGTGCGACTGATTAATCTCAACGAAAATGAATTTGTGACCGGCCTCGCGCTGATGGGTGAAGATGACGATGCCGATGAAGCCGTTATCGCGAAGCCGAGCGAAAGCGCAGCGACAACAGATGCAGATTCCGCCAGCGACGATGAAGGTGGAGATGAGACTCCGCAATAGTGCGGCCCTCATCTCTTGTTTTTTCGGCTTAAACGCCTGTCATTATTCTTCTCTCAATGTGGAATATCGAGAAGGGAAAACTGCGATGGAAGAAAAGCAGTTTCCTCTTGCCGAGAAGAAATTCGACCGAGTGATTCGTCGCGAGCCGGATAGCCCGGTGGCTCTCGATTCAGCACGCATGGGCGCTAAAATCGCGCATTATGAACTTAAGGATTTCAAGAAAGCCATTCAGTTTTATTCTCATCTGGTCCAGTATTCGACAGATGCTTCTGAAAGACGAGACTCCCAGAAGCGAATTGCCGCTATCTATTTCGAAAACTTGAACGATTATAAAGATGCGATTGAAGAATATAATAAACTCCTCGCACTGAAAAATTCAGCTCCTGAGACAGTGGATTTCAAATTGAAAATCGCGAAGTCAAATTTCTATCTTAATAACTTTTTTCAGGCCGAGTCGGAAGTGAACAGCGCGATCCAGATGACTGATGACAAAGATAAGAGTTTCGAGCTTCTCTTGTTTTTGGGCAATGTTTACTACAATACGAAGCGAGTTCCAGAAGCGATTAAGGTTTATGAAGATTTGCTCGCGCGATTTCCGGAACGCTCGAAAGTCGAAAACGTGGCGATGAACATTATTGTTTGCTACGAAGACGTTGAGCAGTTTGATAAAGCAATTGAACGATTGGAAGCAATTAAAAGTACGTTTGCGAATCCTGAGTTTATCGACTTGAAAATAAAACGCCTTGAACAGCGAAAGGCGAATTTACCGGGATCACGAGGGCTTCATAAATGAATAAAACAACGATGGTATTTGCAGGCCTTGGATTTGAACTCTTCGCGGTAATTGTCGGCGCGATAATCCTAGGTCCCGCGGTTGATCGTTACATGAACTGGAACGGAACCGGATTTCTAGTGGTTGGCGGTTTGCTTTTTATCGGCTGGGTCTCCCATTTCATTTACCTTATTCAACGCTTCATGAATGAAGAAATGAAGTCCGATGACAATCGAGACAATTAATCGTCAATTTTACCTAAAAATTATTGGATTTCACATATTTACGACAACGATCGCCGCTCTCGGGATGGCCTATTTAAGCGTTGCGCCAAGCTATCTTCAGTTTGTTTCAGGATCCGCACTCGGCGCACTTAATATTCTTTTGCTCGTCTGGGGAATGCATCGGGCCCTCGTCAAAAAAAGCTTTGCTCTTGTCGCTGTGACCAGTGTATTCAAATACGGCCTTTTAATATTTTTATTTTGGTATGCCATGCAAATGCGGCAAAGAGTTGGTTACGAATTTATTATCGGCGTAACCCTTATCTTTCCTTCGGTTGTTTTTATGTCGTACCTCATGAAGAACGAGACAAATGGAACATTTTAATTGGACGCAGCTAATTCCAGCCGTTGGACATGAATACATTCACATTGCTACGCTCATTGTAGGATGTGGAGTTCTCGCTCTGTTCGGCCTGATCGGTCGCCTTGCATTAGGCTCGGGTGAAATGTCCTACGTACCATCTTCACGATTCGGAATTAAGGGCATCTTTGAAGCCGTTACCGAATTTATCATTTCGATCAGCGACCTGGTTATTGGCGCAGAAGACCGACGGTTTGTTCCGATGTTCGTTACGATTTTTCTGCTCGTCTTCGTAAATAATTTTTTTGCGTTGCTACCTGGCTGGACACCCGCAACGGATGATCTTAATACAACTTTGGCGCTCGGACTTTTTATTTTTGCGATTTACAATTACTATGGCATCCGCGAACACGGCGGCCATTATATTCAGCAATTTTTGGGTCCGCTTCTTCCTCTTGCCCCCTTCATGTTTTGCGTCGAATTGATTTCTCACTTGGTGCGTCCACTTAGCTTGGGCCTTCGTTTAAAATGGAACATGGCCGGAGATCATATTCTCCTTGGCGTATTTTATAATTTGTCAGAAGCGATCCATGGAATCCTGGTCCCGGTGCCGCTGATGTTCCTGGGGCTTCTTGTTTGTTTTATGCAGTCTTTCGTATTTGTAATGATGGGCATGATCTACGTTTCAATGGCCATTTCGCACGACCACTAAATTTTAAATAAACGTTCCGGCCCATTCTGAACGGGCCGCAAACAAGGAGAGAAAATGAGAAGTAAATTAACAGTTATTGCGGCAACTTTGTTCGCAGTGACCCCCGTTTTTGCGCAAGATGCCGCTGCACAAATGGGCGCAGGTAACAAAGGCATGTATGCTATTGGGGCTGCTTTGGCTCTTGGCTTAGCTGCTCTTGGTGGAGCATTAGGACAAGGTAAACTTGGAGCCGCAGCAATGGAAGGTCTAGCTCGCAATCCGCAAGCGCGCTCAGCGATCTTCGTTCCAATGATCATCGGCCTCGTGTTCATCGAAACACTTGTGCTTTTCACGTTCGCACTTTCATTCACAGTCCAAGGTTACATCAAGTAATCAAAGATAGTTTAAGTCAGTTAAAACAAGAGCTCCTCACGGGGCTCTTTTTTTTGCCACAAATGGCCCATTTTGGGCGCTTTTGCACTGAAACTCTTTCATTTTCTCCACATAAAACGACGAACTTTCGGCTGCCTCTTGCGGCAAAACGCTCGCAACACTACCTTGAAATTTCTCAAGGAGTTCTCATGTCACGATTTACACTTATTGCATGCGCCTTTCTCATCTCTTCATGCGGGATGAAAAAAAATATGGACGAGATGCACGACGCGACCGTAGCGGTAAAAGAAAATTCGGACCAAATGTACAATGACTTACGACAAGGTGATTCTGCAGCTGGCCGTCGCGATTCATGGGAAGCGCTACTCAAAACTTCAACACCACAAGATAAACTCGTTTACGCGGCTCAATTTGTTCGTTCATTCGATGTTCAACTGTGGTCTGGAGTCGGACCCGATACGGCAGCCGTGCGTATGCAAATGGCCCAGAAGAATGCCGAAGAATTTATGCTCATGGTTCAAAGCTTAATCAAACCAGGTCAGACCGAATCTATGCCTTTCGCTGACAAAGTTTTAAATCCAATCTGGGGAAACCGGATGAAGAGCTTCAACGCGATTTCGATTGCCCTACAAGAAATGGATCCGAAGCAGGATCGAATGGGCCACGAAATCGAACGCCTCACTTTTTTAAGCATGTTGCAAACGGCGCTTCGTGCGAGCTTCGAACGACGTCTAGGGCAGTCGATCGAAAAGTATCCCGCATACGTAACGGAAATTCTGCGGCATGAACGGGTTGCCGACCTTCTCATGCAATCACGTATGAATTACGCCGTCGTTTTGGCCCTTGGTAAGGTCACAAATATTTGTAATGGCGGAACAGATTTTTTAAAAATGCGTTTCCTCGCGTGGGAACTCGATATGAGCACTGTCGGAATCGACGAAATTAAACTCGCCATCGAGAAATTGCAGTGGGCCGAGGCGACTCTTGAGATTATGAGAAGCGCAGGCATTGTTCCGAAGGTTAATGCACCTCTCGAGAAAGTACTATCAGGGTTCAAAGTCTCTGACCGCTTAAGAGCTTTTTACCCGCAATATAAAAAATTGATCGATCAAGAAAAGGCGGGCAAGCCATTGACTGAAGGCCAACGCAACTCCCGCTCATTCGTGGAGATTGATTTTGTTCGCGAGTTTATTCAATTCCGCAAATTGACCGGAATTCCACAATCATACTAGAAGCGGATTTACGATCGATTCAATTTCGTTTCGTATTCGCATAAGCCCGGCCTGTGTGCTGGATTCAAAACGTAGAACTAGAACGGGCTGAGTATTCGAAGCGCGCGCCAATGCCCAACCATCCTCGTAAGAAATGCGAATTCCATCTATCAAATTCAATTTCACGCCGGCGCGTGGCTTTTCGTATGCGCGCTTGAGCGTTTCAACAATCGCGACTTTCTTCTCTTCTGTCGTGTCGATGCGAAGTTCGGGAGTATTGAAGGCAGGCGGGAAATCCGACAGTAGTTCGCCTATAGTTTTGCCCGTATTCGCAATTATTTCAACAAGGCGAAGACCCGCATAAACGGCATCGTCGTAACCATAGTTGCGATCGGCAAAGAACACGTGGCCACTTAATTCGCCACCGAAAGGTGCCCTCTCAATTTTGATCTTTTCTTTAATTAGGCTGTGCCCGGTTTTCCACATGATCGGAACTCCGCCGTGCTTTGCGATGTAGTGATAGAGCCGGTCTGAGCATTTCACGTCGCCAACGATTTTCTGGCCCGGATTTTTTTCTAAAACGTAGCGCGCGTAAAGAGCGATGAGTTCATCCCCGTAGATCATTCGGCCTTTGTCGTCGACAACTCCGATGCGGTCGCCGTCGCCATCAAAACCAATTCCGACTAATGACTTTGTACGTGCGACCTCTTTTTTGAGATCGACGAGATTTTCTTCAACCGTAGGGTCAGGATGATGGTTGGGAAAGCGCCCATCTGGTTCTTCGAAAAGAATTGTTGGCTTCAGGCCAACCGCCTCGAACAATCGCCGGGCGACAATGCCAGCCGCGCCATTCCCACAATCGAGAACTATTGGAATATTTTTAATCGCCCCAAACTCTTTTTGGTAACGAGCAATATACTGCGGGAATATATCGATAGTGCGATCCGTACCTTTTCCAGTCAGATAGCCTTTACTGGTAATAATCGTCTCAAGATTTTTAATTTCAGGTCCAAAGATCGTCGCCTTTCCGATGGAAATTTTGAATCCATTGTATTCCGGCGGGTTGTGACTGCCGGTTACCATGATTCCACCATCCACTCCATCAACTGCAAAAGTTGTGAAGTAAGTCATGGGACTGGTGACAAGGCCGATGCGCAAAACATTTGCGCCGCTATCGGTGATGCCTTTCACCAAAGAATCGACAATAGGAGCGCTTGAGATGCGGGCATCGTGCCCGACAGTCAATGTTGGGTTTTTAATCCCGGTTTTTGCCACCGTGGCAGCGACGAAAGCGCGACCGAGATTTTCGGCGAATTTTAAATTGTAATCGACATCGTAAACGCCCCGAACGTCATACTCTCTAAAAATAACGGGATGATATTTCACTTGGACTCCTTTGAGGTCTTAGCATTGACGAGTTGAACAGCCCATTTGAGCGCATCAATCATCGAGCCGGGATTTGCCTTATTTTTGTTGAAGATATCCTTGGCGGTGCCGTGATCGACACTGGTGCGAATAAATGGAAGACCTAAAGTGATATGTGCCCCTGACGATTTACCGTGGACTAACTTAAAAGGGATTAATCCCTGGTCATGGTACGGTGAAATGTAGAATGAATATTTAGACCAATTTTCTTCGATAAAGGCTGCGTCCGGCACGAGAGGACCGCGACACGAGATTTTGCGATTTTCTAATTCGCGTTGGGCCGACATGTAGATTGTCGATTCTTCCGTTCCGATTGAACCATTTTCGCCGGCATGTGGGTTGAGACCCACTAATGCGAGCGGACGAGCCCGTTGCTCTCGCGGCAATACCTTTGCAAAATCA
>JAYTDP010000151.1:0-5096 GCA_043735865.1 Bdellovibrionales bacterium | reverse complement strand
GATCCCCCTCCCGTGGCTCTCGATAAACCACAGAATAACGCGCGTTCTACGCGCTAGAAACACGTCAACTTTTAATTTCAATTATGCTACGAGTAATCGATGCGCAAAAAAGTCTCCGCCAAAATTCTGACCACTAAAGAAAGACAAAGTTTTGAGCAGTCCGTTTTGCGAAACCTTAAAAACGCCGGTGCAGAAAATGCGACAATTCTCGTCGCGACGTCAGGGGGAGTAGACTCGATGGTCCTCCTCGAAACGATCAAGCAATGGCAGCGCACTCTGAATACAAATCTTGCGGTTGCATATATTCATCACGGTTACAGTCCTGGTCACGGCCACCCGAATAAAAAATCTCTGCAAAGCAAAAAACAATCGAAGTATCGAGACGAAGCAAAAGCTACGGTCGAAAATTATTGCGAAGAGCACGGCATCCGATTCATCACTAATTCCCGATTGCCAAAAGGCCTGAAATCCGAAGACGACTTTCGTAAATTCCGATGGGCGAAGTTATCAGAACTCGCCGACCGAGTTGCGAGGAGGGGGGCTGAAGTGCTCATCGCCACCGCTCATCACGCTGACGACCTTATTGAGACTCAGCTTTTAAGACTTCTCAGGGGGACGGGCAGTCAAGGCCTCAAGGGTTTCAGCGAACGGGACGCGCTTGGGCCCGATACAACCAAAACAACGCAGTCCGACACGTCGAGAGCCGCAAACCCAGTCTCGGGCTCGACCTTAAACGCAACTTCAACCCCAAAATCGATCATCCGCCCCCTCTTGCAACTCCCGAAAAACCAAATTGAAGCTTACGCCCGTAGTAAAAAACTAAAATTCGCGCAGGACCCCAGCAATCAACAGACCGATGCCCTGCGTAATTGGCTTCGTAAGCATTGGCTTAAGCCGCTCAGCACAAGAGATAAACTAAAATCGACTAACCTCAAAAAAAGTCTCGCCGGATCGCTTGCTGCGCTTGGTAAAGAAGGAGTCAAGCAGGAATGGCCGAAAAATCTTTTTCAGAAAGCATCACTCCATACTCCAACATTTCTAACCCTTAGCAAGACTCAGAAAGAGGCAGCACTGGCGACGTTTATGAATGATCAGTGCTTGAAAAACTATACCAAGAACCACATTGCAGAAATCTTGAAGCGCCTTGACACAAACGCCAAAGAACTCAAATTTAGATTGTTGGGTCGCGAGTGGAAAATTACTGCGCAGCACATCAGTCACGGAAGACTGGACGTCCCAAGCGAGTAAATCGCGTGCTATAACTTTTGAAGCAAAGGTGGACGCATGCGAAATTCCCAAAAAACAATGGCACTCTGGGCAGCATTTATGGTTCTCGGAGTTCTCTTCTGGCAGATGTACCAAACCCAAAGGCAGACGATGATTCGGGATTTTAATTATCCCAAGTTTGTTGAAGCGGTCAAAGCGGGCGAAGTGAAGTCTGTGACTTTCCGCGAACAAGAAATCCTCGGCGAAGTAAAAGACGAATTTAAAACCAAGTACAACAATTCGACGAAGTTTCAATTCAACGGGAACACGGGTGACATTGCTTACAAGTTTCTCGAAGAGCACAATATCACGCCGAATTATGAGAAGAACGACAACTCCCTCGTCGCGCAACTTTTTTTAAATTGGTTGCCGCTGATCCTCATCATTTTACTTTTCCTTTTCTTCTTCCGGCAGATTCAAGCTGGCGGAGGCAAAGCGATGAGCTTTGGCAAATCGCGAGCAAAACTTCTCACCGAAAATAAAACCAAAGTGACATTTAAAGATGTCGCGGGCGTTGAAGAAGCGAAACAAGATCTGGTCGAAATCGTCGACTTCTTGAGGGATCCAAAAAAATTCACGCGTCTTGGTGGTCGTATTCCGAAGGGCGTTCTCCTCGTGGGTTCGCCGGGTACGGGTAAAACATTGCTAGCTCGCGCGATTGCGGGCGAGGCAAGTGTTCCATTCTTTACCATTTCTGGTTCTGACTTTGTCGAGATGTTCGTCGGTGTGGGAGCTTCCCGCGTGCGTGATCTTTTCGAACAAGGTAAAAAGAACGCGCCTTGCTTGATCTTTATCGATGAGATCGATGCCGTCGGACGTCACCGTGGAGCCGGCATGGGCGGCGGGCATGACGAGCGAGAGCAAACACTCAATCAGCTACTTGTCGAGATGGATGGGTTTGAAAGTAATGATGGCGTCATCTTGATCGCTGCAACCAATCGCCCTGACGTTCTTGATCCCGCACTTTTGCGACCGGGTCGTTTCGATAGACGGGTCATTGTAAATAAACCCGATTTGAACGGACGCGAACAAATTCTTCGCGTTCATATGCGCAAAACTCCACTCGCTTCAAACGTCGACGTGACTCAAATCGCTCGAGGCACGCCGGGTATGAGCGGCGCGGATCTTGAAAATCTCGTGAATGAAGCTGCTCTCGTCGCGGCTCGTTTGAATAAAAACTTTCTTGAAATGCACGACTTCGAAATGGCGAAAGACAAAATCCTCATGGGGTCTGAGCGCAAATCAATGATCGTGGGTGAAGAAGATAAAAAAATCACCGCCTACCACGAAGCGGGACATACCCTAGTTGGTCGTATCTTGCCTGGTATGGACCCGGTTCATAAAGTTTCGATCATTCCTCGCGGGATGGCTCTCGGTATCACCATGACTCTTCCAAAAGAGGACATGCTAAGCCTCACGAAGAGCCGCGCCGAAAACATGATTGCATTTATGTTCGGTGGACGTGCCGCCGAAGAGGTCATCTTTAAAGATTTTACGACCGGTGCTGGCAACGACATTGAGCGCGCAACAGACATTGCACGCCGCATGGTATGCGAGTGGGGAATGAGCGAGTCGATCGGCCCATTGGCTCTTGAAAAACGCGAAGGCCCGGTTTATCTGGGCATGCAGTCGTCGCAAGGCAAAAACTATTCGGAGTCGAAATCGGAAGAGATCGATAAGGAAGTTCGCCGAATCGTGACCACTGGTCACGATAGAGCGGTCGAAATACTAAACAACAACATGACGTCGCTTCATAATTTAGCAAAAGCACTTCTTGAGCACGAAACAATCGACGGCGAAGAAGTAGAAAACATTATTCGCGGCATGAGTCTCGAAGAAATCACTCGACGTCGTACTGATTTTAAAGCAAAGATGGATCTAGAACAAAAACAAGCTGTGCAAGCTGTCGAGGACAACGCGAAGAAAAAGGTGACGTCCGGCGGTTCGGATCCTGTTGGTAATTCGGGGCCCGTTACAGCTTAATAAGTAAGGGTCCTTCGTGTTTCGCGAGTTGATCGAAAACGGCCGGTTCTTTTCATCCCAGCTCGAGCTAAAGGATCTGATCGATCTTTTCCTCGTGTGGGTGGTCGTATATCGAGCGCTCTTACTTACAAAAAAATCAGGTGCGGTTCAGATTCTCTCGGGTATGGGAGTCCTGGCGGTTATTTATTTCATCAGCATTTGGTTTGAACTCACGACATTTAATTGGATTCTCGAGCTGATCTTCTCGAACCTATTCTTGATCGTCGTCATTTTGTTCCAAGCGGAGATTCGACGTGCTCTCGCGCAAATCGGCTCGAACCCATTTTTCTTAGGCACGTCGACGCTCGAAACTCGACACAATATTGAAGAGCTGGCTCAAGGTGCGATCCAACTTGCACAGCACGGTTGGGGCGCACTCATTGTCGTGGAGCGCGAAATCGTAATCGATTATTTTATCGAGCAGGGGACCGAGACCGATGCCGCTCTCTCGGCAGAAGTCTTAACTTCCATTTTCGCGCCGCAAAGCCCACTCCATGATGGCGCGGCGATTGTTCGTGGCGGACGTATTTATTCCGCCGGTTGTTTTCTGCCGCTCAGTCAAAATCCGGCACTCGATCGAAATTGGGGCACCCGACATCGCGCCGCCATGGGTTTGTCTGAACAAACTGATGCCATCGTGCTTGTCGTGAGCGAAGAGAATCGCTCGGTCAGCGTGTTTCATGCGGGATACGTCACGGCGCGACTCGATCATGCCGCTCTAAGAGCTAAGCTTTATGATTTGTTGGGAGTAAAACAAAAGGTGGCGACCGAATGAAAAAGCAGCTACCACAACTCGGAGAAAGAATTGCCGAGAACGGCCTTTATAAATTTGTGGCTCTTCTCGTGGCGCTCGTCATTTGGGCGAGTACTCTCTGGGGGAAAAAGGATGCGATTTTGATTCGGGACATGGATCTCGAATTTCTAGTTCGTGCAAATCAACATATCTCTGAAACGGTTGATCGCAAAGTGACCGTAAAAGTGTCGGGGCCTAGGTCAGCGTTAAAGCGGTTTTCTCAAATCTCAAATGTGGTGTCGTTAAACCTTACGAATGATTCGAGTGGGCCTCATGAAGTCGAGATTTCGTCGAGAACCCTCGACCTACCGCCAGGAGTGCGTCTCCTTTCGGTACAGCCGAATCGACTAAAGGTCGATATACTAGAGAATCAGTGATAATAGCGTGAGCTATTGAAGACTTCGCCAGGAGAAGCTCCTATGACTTTAAAAACAAAACCCGGAAAAGTCGCAGAAAAGTCTATTGTGCCCGCTGCGCCGGAGAAACCAATGTTGTCGCTGCCAAAAGCTCTGAAGCTTTTCGGCACTGACGGAATTCGCGGGACTGCCAATCAATTTCCGATGACGCCTGAAGTGGTGATTCGTGTCGGACAAGCGCTCGGATATATTCTTCGTCGCCAGCCAATTCGAAAAGGGAATACCCGCACTGTCTTGATCGGCAAAGACACTCGTCTATCAGGTTACATGATCGAACAGGCGATGGCGGCTGGTCTTAACTCTATGGGTGTGCGCGTTTTGCTGACTGGTCCTCTTCCAACTCCAGGCATTGGATTCGTCGCGCAAAATATGCGCGCGGACGCGGGCGTAGTCATTTCGGCTTCGCACAATGCTTTTCAAGATAATGGAATCAAAATTTTTGGCCCCGACGGATTTAAAATTCCCGCATCGATGGAAGAAGAAATTGAAAATCTCGTTTTTCAATCGGATCTCGAAAAGCACCTCGTTGATCCCGATGAGATCGGTCGAAGCCGACGCATCGACGATGCCGACGGCCGATACATTGTGCACGCGAAAAA
>JAYTDP010000150.1:0-6790 GCA_043735865.1 Bdellovibrionales bacterium | reverse complement strand
CCAAAGGAGAAAAAATAATGACTTTGATACTCTCTTTATTCATTTCATTAGCGGCCTTAAACTCAACGGTGGCCTTGGCCGCGCCAATTCCACTGACATCAACATCTGCGCTTATCTCGCGAAATGAAGGCCTCTACCGTTCGCCGCTTGGTTTCTCGATTCACGCTTCTGAAACGGGCTGGAAGCAACTCCCTCCACCGAATAAAAACGAATATATCGTAACCATGTACGAAAACCGCAGCACTTCGACACCTTCCGCGCTCACAGTTCGGGTAGATGAATTGAAACGGCCGACCCCGCTCGAAGAGTATTCGAAAAAGTGGTTACGCGATTATCCGCGATTCGGGTTCGACGTCATTACGGCAAAAAAAGTGCGCGTGGGAGATAACGTCGGTTATATGCTCGACCTATTAAGTCGCGAAAATAAAAAGCAGCTCAGACAACTTCTTTTCGTCAAAGACAAGCGAGCCGTCACCCTTACCTGCCGTGGTGATCGCGATAAGTTCAAAACGACAGTTCGAGATTGCAACGAGATCATCCGCACATTCCGCTGGAATTGATCTAACCTGTCTAACTTTTGGCCGCCCTTGAAGCTTTTGCACGCCCCATGGAAGTTCCGGCCCCGCTCCTATATATTCGGTTTATAAATTCTTGGAGTTCACATGAATCGAATAATTGCGCTATTACTTTGCTTTCAAGCTACCGTTGCCTTTGGTGGCGTCACTGCACCTTCTGATTCGCCTCGCACGTTGCTCCAAGCGATCGCCACTGCGGTTAAGAATAATCCGAAAACCGTAGCTATTGATGAACTTCTCGAATCGATTCACTATTCAACATTGGCCTCGCAACAGTACCGGATTCCTCGTGGCAATATTTACTGTTCAATGAACCGTGATTATCAAAGCGGTAGTTACAATGGATTACCGCTGCCTTCTTCGACAAGCACCTCGGGCAGCTGCGGTATCGGCGCATCAGTCACATTGTATGACGGTGGGGCCGGACGTTACCGCGCACAAAGTGCGGAGGCGAGCGAGAACGCCGCAGCCGCTTCTTATAATACCTCCGACTCTCACATACCGAATACTCGCGGAGGCCTCGCGAGCCGCACGCAAGAAATTTTTTCGAATATCTCTCGTATTCGCAGCAATCTCGAATTTTATACGAAATACTTGTCAGTGCTAAATGAATTTAGGACGTTCAAAAACGATGATAATTTGGTGGCCTTCATTTCTGATATCGAACAAAATTTGACTCAAATTGAAAATAATCGCGAGCTCGCAGTTTCGAATTTCCATTACGTTGTAACCGTCGATCCATCTCCGGACTTGGATGGGTTCGAGGAGGCAATTCAATCGCTGACGATACCTGCCGACGTTGAGGAAGCAGTTCAAATTGCAACGACTCGTGGCCCTGAGGTCATTCGCCGAAACTTGAATGTGCAGATGGCCGAATTTAATTTGAAGGCCGAACGAGCGAGCTATGGCCCCCTCGTCACATTGCATGGAAGTATCAACGGTGGCCAATATCGAATCATGTCAGACTCCTCGAGTTCACGTTCAAGTTATATTTCGAAAGGTGTGGGTGTTACCTTATCCATTCCACTTGATCCATCTAAGAGTAATCGCTTGAAATCGGCTGAACTCGGCGTGAAATCACAACGTTCAGAGCGCGAAGCTGCATTGAAAGACGCTGAATACGAGATCCGCACTACGTATCGATCGATTGCGAATAATCATCGACTCTATGTTTCGTTTAAAAAATCACTCGAGGATCAATGGAACTTTGTGAACGGAAACGTCGAAAAAATTCGGGCTCACGACACGGCTAACCTCAAAATGAATGAGCTGCTGACTTCGGTGAATATTTTGAATCAACGCCATCACCAACTTCTCGAGCTACAGGCGGGAATCCTTCAGGATTTCTTCACCATCCAACAAGTGACCGGACTTTTGTTCGACAACATCGGTTCCCAGCCAGAAATTAAAACGTCATTCTAGCTATTTCGGTTGGTTATTTCGGTTCGGATTATTCGGTCGATGAGTATGTCGTGGAGCATGGTCACGACGACCCTGTCCTCCACCCTGCCGAGGTGAATGCTTCTGATTCGGCTTGCCCGAAGACGCATGCCCATTGGCCGCTTTTGCCGGAGCAGACGGAGTCGCTTCGCCGCCAAAAAGCTTCTTAAAGAATTTCGAAACTTTTTGAATCACTCCAGCATCCGCCGACGCTGAACCTGTACGATGTTTAAACTTCTGGCCATCGTTACGTGTGTTTGAACCGGCGTTTCGAGGAGGCGGAGTTCCACGCTGATCTCTCGGCAATCGTAAATCTGGGCGATGACTACGTTCTTGCGGAGGTCGGTCACCTGCACCCGCTGGGCGCGCCGGGCGGTTCGCATCGAACTGTCGTTGTGGTCGATCACCTTGAGGGCGGTCGCCGAGAGGCCGATCGCCACGTGGTCCGCGATCCTCGCGAGGAGGACGTGGCCCACGATCATCTCGCGGCGGTCGATCATCACGAGGGCCCGAACGAGGGCCCGCATGTCGGTCACCACTATGTCGATCGCCACCAGGTCTGCCACCGCGCTCTGGTCTGCCGCCTCTTCCGCCTCCGCGATCTGAACCGAATCGACCTTGCGGACGATCGCGATGTTTCTCGTGAGGGAATGGCTTAAACTGGGTGATCATTTCAGAATCTTCGATCCAACCGATTTCAACTTTATGTCCAAGATATTGTTCCACTCGTTGAAGCGCTTCAACGTCGCGGTCTCCAACGAGACTAATCGCCAAACCTTTTGCACCTGCACGACCCGTGCGACCGATACGATGAACGTAATTTTCCGCGTCGTCCGGCAATTCAAAATTCAAAACGAGATCGACACCTTTAATATCGAGACCGCGCGCCGCGAGATCTGTCGCAACCAAAATGTTTTGTTCGTTTTCGGCTTTGAAAGTTTCCATCACGCGATTTCGTTGCGCCTGCGTGAGCAAACTTGAAATGGCCATCGCAGGATACCCATTCTCAGACAAAAATTGCGAAATGCGCTCGACATTATGTTTAAAATTGCTGAACACGATGACTTGTCGAGGAGAAATCTTCTTTAGCAGAGACAAAAGAAGTTTCGGCTTATCTTGATGACCCACGTGATAGAGTTCGTCTTTCACGTTATCGGCCTTCGCCTGATCTTTACTTACATTAATTTCAACTGGGTTTGCGCCGAATTCGTACGCCACATTGAGAACGTCGAAATTAAGAGTCGCACTGAAAACCAAAAATTGGCGATCTTTCGGTACGCGCTTCAAAATAAATTTCATGTCATCTTTAAAACCCATATCGAACATGCGATCGGCTTCATCGAAAACAATAGCGCGGACTTGGTTAAGATCGACGAGATGTTCTTTATATAAATCGATCAAACGGCCCGGAGTTGCGACGATAAACTGCACGCCTTCTTTAAGTGCGGCTTTTTGAGTGTCGTAAGAAGTTCCGCCGTAAATAGTCGCGACTTTAAAACCCGTGTGCACACACAATTTTGCCGCGTTTTCGCTCACTTGTTCGGCGAGTTCACGTGTCGGCACTAGAATTAAAATAAAATGATTGCCGCGCCAATTTTCAAAAATCGGGCGCTGAGATGTCGCTTCTTTTGGAGTATCGAGGTAGCGGGAAGCGCGACCTTCGGCATCGACTTCTTGCGTGACCGTGTGGGAAGAGGTTCCGACGTCGCCCACTTCACGAGTTGGCGCTGCCGACTTGGTTTCGACAGGCTCTACATCTTTATCGACGGCTTGGGAGGCCCGTCTTTGGGCTTCGTCGATTGAACGCAAAACGCGATCCATCAACGGCACTAAAAATGCGGCGGTCTTACCAGTTCCTGTTTGTGCGAGTCCGGCTATGTCGTGCCCTGAAAGAACGTGCGGGATCGCACCTTCTTGAATAGGAGTGGCATCATTCCAGTTCTGGGACTCAACGCCAGCGTGCACCTTTGGATGCAAGTTCAGCTCATTAAATTTCACGTTCGCCTTTCCAATTCCCAAAACCGTCAGACGTGACTTTTTTTACCTTGTCGAAGCGCTAAAAGTCAAAGGCCGCTTGGTTTATAGCTGGATGTTAAGAATTCGGTCAAAATGCGAGTGAATTCTTGCGGTTGTTCGAAATGAACAAAGTGTCCAGCGCCCCTAATTTCAACAGTTTGGATCGCCGGATTCACCTGTTTTATTTTGGCTAACTCTTCGCGGCTTAAATCGTCCGATAGTTCTCCACGGATGAATAAAGTTGGTACTTTTAAATCGCGAATTTGCTCCCATCGCGGCCGAAAATGGCCGGCCTTGAGGGAGGTCAAAATTCCATTTTTATTGAAGCGCCAATCAGCCGATCCGTCGGCTTTCTCTTCGATGTTTGTATAGAGATAGGGGCCGAGAATCTGTTTTTGCGGATGATCCGGAATCATATCTAAAAATGGACCTTCAAAAAATGTTTTTGCCTCTTGTTTCGACGCAAACGGAGTGGGAACGAGCCCGACGAGATTGATCGTGCGATCCATCGCTTTTACATTTCCTTCAGGGCCGATATCTTCAACGACAAGTGCCCATAATTTTTCGGGGTGAGCATGTGCGAAGTGGAGTGAGTTTCGACCGCCCATCGAGTGTCCAACGAGCGCGATTTTATCCCACCTAAGCTCTTCAAGAATAAGCCGCAGGTCTTCCGAATAATCTTCGGGCCCGTAGCCTTTTTCGGGCTTAAAGCTCCACCCATGGCCACGTTGGTCAAAAGCTAAAATCCGGTATTGATCTCGCAATTGTGAAGTGATTTTGCGCCAATTAGCGCCGGATCCCATGACTCCATGGAGAAATACAACGCGCGGAGCATCCTCCGGTCCGCTTAAATCGAATTTAAAATTTTGCAAATATCCCATAGCCGGTCGTATTATGGCCGAAGCATGCCTTGGAATCAAACACCGATGAATCAACCGCGACTACACGACGACTGGCTCGATCCCGAGGCCGTCGAGATCGTTCGACTTTTACAAAAACGCGGCTTTACGACTTATTTCGTCGGTGGTTGCGTACGCGATCTCCTTTTGAACATTCATCCGAAAGATTACGACATCGTGACGGATGCGCGGCCCAATGAAGTGCGACGGATTATTCCGCACTGTTTTATTATCGGGAAACGCTTCCGCCTCGTTCTTGCAAAGCGCGGTGATCAGCAATATGAGATTTCGACTTTCCGCCAAGAGACGAAGGTAGAAGATGAATCGGACATGGAAGAAGAGGGCACAGATCCTGGCCTGCAGAGATCACCGGCAATTGAAGGTGATAACACTTTCGGCACGCCCGAAGAGGACGCCCGTCGCCGCGATTTCACGATCAACTCATTATTTTACGATCCGATTTCTCGCGAGCTGATCGATTACGAAAACGGGATGACCGATCTGCGTGGAGGAACCATTCGCATCATCGGCGATCCGGTGACGCGTTTAAATGAAGATCCAATTCGCATTTTGCGTGGAATTCGATTGGCCCAAATGATCCGTTTTGCTATCGAACCCTCTTTGCGACAAGCGATGCAGACACAAGCTTCAGAATTGCAAAAAACCGCTCTGCCTCGCAGGCGCGAAGAATATTTGAAGTTCCTCCGTCTCCCCGATCCCACTTTGCCATTTGTGTTGGCGCACGATTTGGGAGTCTTGCAATACGCAACTCCAACTCTCGACCGCCTATTGTCTTCTCCTGAAACTGCAGAATCCTTCTTAAAACATTTGCGTGATCTTCACTTGAACGACAAAGCGACGCCAGTCGAACTTTTTGCCGGTCTCGTTTACAGTTTTGTACGAGCCGAAATTGAACCCGACCCGATGGTCGAAATTCGTTCACATCAAGTTTTAGAAAATGAATTACTGCTGAATTGGATGCGCGGTGAACTCGGCATGTTTAAAAGTGAGCAGCTGATCGTCGCCAAAGCTTTAAATCTGATGTCTTTATTACGACGTCGTCGTGATTTTGAAAAACGCGGTGAAAGCCGGCGACGTGCGGTTGTCGGCAACCCCGCATTTCCGTTAGCTCTTCAAATGTGCAGATGCGATCTCACTTTGTCTTCGAGCGACATCCAGTTTTGGACCGACACATTTGAAGCGATGGGTGGCTCGGGCCGCTCAGGCGGTTTTGGTGGTGGCGGCGGTTTCGGTGGCGGGGCTGGTTCGGGCCGCGGCGGAGCACGCCGCAAACGCCGTCGACGACCACCACGTCACGGTGGCGGCGGTGGTACTTCTGGTACTCGCGCGTCGGGCGATGTTCCTCCCGCAAAAGAATAAGTTAAGTTTACAAAAGTCGCCGTCTTGCGAGACGAATCAATGAAATTCGAATATGGATAGGCCCTTACAAATGGGGTTTTTATGAAAACTGTTTTCGTTTCTACTGTCATTCTATTCGCGACAACTTTTAACGGTGCATTTGCTTTTGCCAATTCATGCCGACGACAAGCGGTCACTGCCGCCCGCAGCAGTACTTCTGAAGTGAACCGATTGCGCCAACTTGACGAGAACGTCGCAAACAAAACGTATCTCGTATCGTACACCGTTACTTTTGCAGATTCTGTTTACCAACCGTCAAGAACCGAAGTCATCGATGTGGTTTTAATGAGAAGCGATTGTTCAGTTGTTTCGGTTAAGCCGCGACTTTAAGTTCGTGGTCAGCGTGGATTTTTCTGTAACAGTAAATGAAGATTGCAATTTGAGGAGTACGATGTGACGCGGATACTACTGTTTTCGTTGTGTAGTGTTGTTTCTGTTTTG
>JAYTDP010000149.1:0-11335 GCA_043735865.1 Bdellovibrionales bacterium | reverse complement strand
AGGGGGAGTTCATGAGATCTATTCTTCTGATTGCCGTTTCTTTGGTTTTCCCTTTCTATTTATTCGCGGCTACTGAAACGCTAAAAATTGATCCCGTTGCGAGTCATGTTCATTGGACAGGTTCCAAAGTGACGGGAAGCAAGCATAACGGGATCGTCAAAGTCTCCGCTGGAAAAGTGCGTCTCGAAAATGGTTCTATTCGCGACGGCGAATTTGTAATCGATATGACGACCATTGAGTCCATTGATTTGAAAGACAAAACGAAGGACAAGGCGAAACTTGAAAACCATTTGAAATCCGATGATTTTTTTGGCGTTAGAAATTATCCGAATGCGACTTTTAAAATTACGAAAGTCACCGCGCCGTCGGCGACCAAAGGTTACACCCACGATATTGAAGGCAACCTAACGATCAAGGGTAAGACCGAGGCCCTCGTCATCCCGTCGCGAATCGCAATTACGCCGACTCTTGCGACTGCAGAGGGTACGGTCGAAATCGACCGAACTAAGTTTGACGTCAAATTCGGTTCAAAAAAGTTTTTTGAAAATTTAGTCGGTGATCGCGTCATCAATGACAAATTTATAATCGACCTGAAACTGGTAGCTTCGAAATAATTATTTTGGTGAGCCTGCGGGTTGCGGGATCTTCGCCGCAACATCTTTAAGTACCGCCAACTCTTCCGGAGTAAACTCATTTGCGAAAGCCGCCGGATTTCTTACTGCATCTGCAAGCACCTGTTTAAGCTTGTCGGCGTCGCCATTATATTTTCTTATCAAACGATCGAATACTTTGCTCGCAAGAGCGTAAACGTCTTCGGTCTTTTGCCCGGCCACTTTTTTTGTATAGGCATCAGCCTGGACCGCTTTTGGATCGGTTTTAATCGCGGCGTCTCGCGATGTTTTGTCCGCAAGAAGAGCCTTGGTTTGCCCTAACGCTTTCTCGTCGTTCGGATCTAATTGGCCCCGCGACTGCGCGCGAGCGGTGAGGATAGCGAGTGTCACGAACAAAATAGAGATAATTCCTGTTTTCATTCTTACAGCATGAAAACGAAGAGGCCGCTAAGCAAGGACAGGAGATAAATTCTAGACCAATAAAAGACGCTGTCCGCTTTGGCTTGATTCTTTGCGAAAATTTTTAAATAGTAACGCGAATGAACTTTCACTTACCTACAGTCGTCGATCCTTGGTTATGGCCCGCGTTTATCTGCGGCGTTTTATTTCTGGTGCTCCTGGACCTTTTCGTCCTGCATCGAAAAGCGGAAGTGATGAATCACAAAGAAGCATTATTGTGGACAGGTATCTGGACTGTCATTTCTCTCACCTTTTCGGGTTGGTTCGCGCATGAGTACGGGTCGGCTCTCGGCTTACAATTTTTAACTGGTTACGTCGTCGAGCAGTCGCTCAGCATCGACAATCTTTTTGTTATTTTACTCATTTTTAAATCGTTCCGAATTCCGCAAAGAAATCAGCATCGTGTCCTTTTTTGGGGAATCATGGGCGCCATCGTTTTCCGCGGCATTTTAATTATTGTGGGCGTCGATCTGCTTCATAAATTTAGTTGGCTCATGTATGTGTTTGGGGCTGTCCTTATTTTCACCGGGCTGAAATTCTTGTTCGAATCCGATGAAGAAAAAGGTGTCGAAGATTCGATCGCAGTGCGGTGGGCGCGGCGGATACTTCCCACGACCGAGGGGCTCCACGGCGAACATTTCTTTGTCGTTGAAAACGCCGTTCGCAAAGCAACGCCGTTATTTTTGGCGCTGGTCGTAATTGAAATAAGCGATATCATTTTCGCCGTCGATTCGATCCCGGCTGTACTGGCTGTGACTCAAGACGCCTTCGTCGCGTTTGGTTCAAATATTTTGGCAGTCCTTGGTCTGCGCGCTCTTTATTTCGTCATCGCCGGATGGGTTGGACACCTTCGATATTTAAAACCTGGACTCGCCGTAATTCTATGTTTTGTCGGCGCGAAAATGATCGCGGCCGATTGGTATCACATACCCAGCTGGGTTTCTCTTGCTGTGATAATTGGAGTTCTAGTTACAGCCGCCCTAACGTCGTGGTATGTCGCCCGAAACGACTCGGGTGTTCGTTAGATTCTTGTTTGAAAAATGGCGGGATCAAGTATCATAACACTATGATATATTTCTATAGATCCTGTTTAGCCTTGGCGCTGGTGTTTTTCTCCTTGATTGCGGGAGCACTTCCGACGGCGATCTCCGACAATATCAATGAGGACGCTCGCTGGCTGAAATGGTCGAGCGCAATACAGGCCTCAAATTTTTCTTTGAGCCTAGAAGAGTCGGGTCTCATTCGCAAATCATGTGTGACCCAATCATGCACGACCGATTTTGATACATTTTTGCTTGCACTAGTCGAGTCTTACGATGATCGGCTTATTACTAAGACCGAGCTAAAAAAATGGTTGGAGTGGTCAGCCCAACAACCGCTTGCGGTCGAAGAGCGGGCTCAGCTCTTTTGGACTTATCAGCGTGAGTTTCCAGGCAAATGGGCGCAGTCCAAGCGAGACTTAAAAAAATCGCAGTCAGAAGAACAGCTGGTTGGCCACGAACTTTCAGCGCGTTTTGAACAGATGCTGCAATACGCGAGCGAACACGAAAGCATCGTGCCGGTCCCGATCGATGCGAATCGAACACAGATTGCGCGTGACCTTGTCACTCTGAATCCTCCCATCGATCAATATGGAGACGGCAGCTACGCGAAGGGACTTCGCCTCTACATGTTTTGTCGCGACGACCGCCATTACTCGTGCCTTATGATTATGCGAAATCCCCTAGGGGAAATTGTGAAATCGGGATCGCAGGTCTGGACCCACAAATCGCTTGGTTTTTCGCGGGTAGAAAAGAAGTTTAACCAGGTTAACGGTCATACTCCGACGGGCGTTTTCCTTGTCGACGGAGTTATGCCAGTGGCCGACCAGCAGTTACTGTTCGGAAAGTTCCGCCGTCTCGTCCTTAATTTACCCGAAGCTTCACCGAATGAAGAGAAATTGAAAACGTTGCTTCCGGTATCGAGTCATAAAGCCAATTGGTGGAAAGAGGCGGTCATCGCGCGAAACATGGGTCGCGGTCTCTTCCGCGTACATGGCACCTTGCGCCCGGCCCCGACGGGCACGACCTATTTTCCATTTCTCGGCACAGGCGGATGTATAGCTCAACGTGAAAACACCTACAATAAAGTGACGTATCAGGATCAGCGACAATTGCTGGACGATTTAATGACGAATTTAGGTTTGCGGTCCGAGTTTGAAAACGAAACCCAAATTAAAGGGCTTCTTTACGTTATCAATCTAGATGGGACCAAAAAAGCAGTCGAGATCGCAGACCTGGTCAAAGCGAAAGTACTCAATTAATCGGACGGTTGTTAATCCAGTTGGCTATGGCCTTCAAATTGTCTTCGTTATTCAAATTCCCCATGTGTCCGCCTCGAGGATAAATTCGAGCCCGGTGCCCGAACGTCGACTCGATCCATTCTATTTCTGGAGAGTTAGTTAGAAAATCATCGCGATTGTGAAGCACGAATACATTTTGCGCGCTCGCCAGGTATTGGCCTTGAGCCGTCAAACTTGTATCGCCGTTAAGAGTCTCAAGCGAAAAATGGCGTCCGTCTTCGGCGAGTGCAGGTATTAAAAATTCGTTCACATATTTTTCAAAACCAATTCTTTTCGCTTCCGATTCGCGTTCGGATTGGATTTCAGGAAGAATACCCTCGTCGTGTATTTGCTGTGTCGCCAGGATCATATCTGCAAACGTAGCTCGCATCGTGTACCCGATGGCCGCCTGTAGATCTCGGTCTGACATTTCAATGTCTTCGGCCTGCGCCGGAGAGATGCCGAGAAGCTCTAGGAATTTTTTCATCTTCGAAGCCAAATTCAATTTTGAACCAATACCCATCGATTTGAACTGCGCATAGAAAACGTCTAAAGTGCGCATACCTTGAAGTAGACTCACCGGCGGATTAATTAAAAGTGCCGACTGTAAGCCTATTTGGCTTTCGACAGCATCTATCTCCTGAACTCGGGAAGCCAAGAGTGCGCCCAAAGAAAATCCGACGACGCTAAACTCGCTTTCGGTACGGCCGGCTTCGCGAAGTGCGCGAATCGTGGCCTGCATAACTACATAGGTGTCTCGTGCATCTGTTAAAACATCTCCAACGATTCCGTGGGAGCTTGCTCCCAAAACGAATTCCGACGTGAGGGAGTTCGGAATAATCACGGCTGATGCGCCCGACGACTGGATATAGGCGGCTAGAAACTTTCCAAGTGGGGCGTCGGCATTGCTACCAAGTCCCGGCAAGACGAAAACAATCTTACGGCCACTAGACGGGAAAAATCGAATTTTTAATTCACGTCGCGCGTTGTCGGCATGGCGATCGAAAACTCTGACTTTCACCACGGAATTCGGCGCACTTGTCGAGGGCTCAATTTTTGATGCGCCAACGGTACTTTTGAGTGGGTCATTTCCTAAAAATGAATAGTCATAAACATAATCGGCACTGGCGGTCATCGAAATCAGCATTATGATCGTGATCAAAATTTTCATGTAGAGGAACCTCGTTATGTCGAGTCTTCTAGCCGCCCCTCAGTCATTGGTCAAACGGGGGATTTGAGCTCTGATTTTGTCGTGACAAAATTCTCGGATCGCGCGATAACAAACCGTCATTTCACCCTATGCAAGAGAGTCTTATGAAAGGCATCATTTTAGCCGGCGGTTCGGGCACACGGTTGTATCCGTCGACCATAGCTATGTCGAAGCAATTACTGCCCATTTTCGATAAACCCATGGTTTACTATCCGCTTTCGACCCTGATGCTTGCGGGCATTACCGAGATCTTGATCATCACGACTCCGCACGATCAGCCCCTCTTCAAAATGCTTCTGGCAGACGGTTCGCAATTCGGATTAAAATTATCTTATGAAGTTCAAGAGAAGCCTGAGGGCATCGCTCAAGCCTTTTTGATAGGTGAAAAATTCATAGGTGGCGACAATGTATGTCTGGTGCTCGGCGATAACATTTTCTACGGTTATGGCTTATCGGGTCTGCTGGAAGATGCCGCGAAATTGAACGAAGGCGCAATCGTATTTGCCTATCACGTACAAGATCCAGAACGATACGGAGTAGCCGAATTTAATGAAGATGGTAAAGTTATTAGTATTGAAGAAAAACCGAAGCAACCGAAATCCAATTACGCGGTTACCGGCCTCTATTTTTACGATAACACGGTCGTCGGACGAACTCAAAAAATGAAGCCGTCGGCTCGCGGCGAACTCGAAATCACCGACCTAAATAAACTTTATATGGCAGACCAGTGTTTGTCCGTTAAAAATCTCGGGCGCGGGATGGCCTGGCTTGACACCGGAACTCACGACAGCCTGCTTGAAGCTTCGAATTTCATCGCCACGATCGAACACCGGCAAGGTCTTAAAGTCGCGTGCCTCGAAGAGATCGCGTTCCGCAAAAAATGGATCGACCGTGACCAACTGATTAAGATCGGCACGCGTCTTGGCAAGAATCACTATGGTCAGTACTTGCTCGAGCTCGCCGGGCAGAACGTCAAATAATGCTTGAGATTAACAAGACCGAATTTGATGGATTGTTACTCCTTAAGCCAAAAATTCACGGTGACCACCGCGGACATTTTTTGGAAAGCTACAATCAACGCGATTTTTCGTTCCAGGGAATTTCGACTGCATTTATTCAGGACAATCAATCGTACTCCAAATACGGCACTCTAAGAGGCCTCCATTTTCAGGTGGGGGAGTTCGCCCAAACAAAGTTAATACGAGTTGTTCAAGGCCGTATTCTCGACGTCGTAGTCGATTTGCGCCGTCGATCCCAAACTTTCGGTAAAAGCTACGCCGCTGAACTCAGTGGCGATAACTTTTTGCAGTTATTTATCCCAAAAGGATTTGCCCATGGATTTGTCGTATTGAGCGAAAGCGCCCTTGTCAGTTACAAGTGCGACGCTTATTACTCTCCGCAAAATGAATCGGGCATTTATTTCGGTGACGCCGATTTAGCGATCAACTGGGGTGTCCCCGCCGATCAAATTATAGCCTCCGAAAAAGATCGAAAAAACGCATCGTTTCGTGAAGTGAGAAATAATGAAAAGCTTATTGGTCACGGGCGCTGACGGGCAGCTTGGACATTTTGTCCGGCCCGTCGTTGAAGATCTACCTGAATTTCGGGTGACTTTGGCAACACGCCAAAATCTCGACCTGAGTTCGAGCGAAAGTATTGATCGGTACTTTGCACAAAATGGGTCGTTCGATGTGATCGTCAATCTTGCTGCCTATACGCAAGTCGACTTGGCTGAGACCGATGTTGAAAATGCAGAGAAAATAAATGCGTTGGCTCCTGCGATGCTCGCAGTCCATTGCCGCCGCATGATTCACCTGTCGACCGACTATGTTTTTGATGGCGAGAAAAGAAGCCCGTACGTCGAGGACGATGTTCCAAATCCAATAGGTGAGTATGGTGCATCGAAGCTGCGAGGCGAACAGCGTCTGATCGCTCAAAAGCCAAATTCGATTATCATCCGAACCTCTTGGTTATATTCTGAGCTTCCGGGCAACTTCCTGACAAAAATTCTAAAACTGGCCAAAGAGCGTCCCCAGTTGACTATCGTCAATGATCAGACGGGAACTCCGACTTATGCATTCGATGTTGCGGACGTTATCGCAAAATTTGTGTCAGGCCAATTTCAAGGAGGGATTTATCACTTCTCGAACGAGGGCCAGACGACCTGGTACGAGTTTGCCAAAACCTTTTTGACGGCGGCCCATATAGCGACACCGGTTCTGCCGGTGCCAAGCTCCCAATTTAAAGTGGCAGCACGTCGCCCAATGTATAGTGTCCTTAGTAAGACTAAAATCAAAGACGAATTAGGTCTTTCAATCCAAACGTGGGAAGAGAGTTTAAAAAGATGTCTTCAAAAAATGTATTAGTCACAGGTGGCGCCGGATTTATCGGTTCGAATTTTATCCCGTTTTTTTTAGGGCATGATAAAAACGTAAATGTTGTGAACCTAGACAAGCTGACTTACGCCGCTAACGTCTCCTATTTGGATGAGGTCTCAGATCACGCTCGGTACACTTTCGTACAGGGGGATATTTGTGACCGCCCCCTTATCGCAAGCCTTTTCGATAAATATCAATTTCAAGGAGTGATCCATTTCGCCGCCGAATCGCATGTCGACAATTCGATCTCCGGTCCGGAAGCATTTATCAATACGAACATTGTCGGCTCTTGGAATTTACTCGATACGGCTAGACGGCAGTGGATGAGCGCGCCATCTGTCGTGCGACCCGAATTTAAAAACGCACGCTATCTGCAGGTATCGACTGACGAAGTCTACGGAAGTTTGGGTCCGGACGGTTTCTTTACCGAAGAAACCCCATATGCGCCAAATTCTCCGTATAGCGCATCCAAAGCGAGCGCCGATTTGCTGGTGAGAAGCTACTTCCATACTTACGGCATGAATGTGGTGACAACAAACTGTTCAAATAATTACGGACCGAAGCAGCACTCAGAAAAATTAATTCCGGTGATTATCGGAAAAGCATTATCGCATCAGCCGATCCCGATTTATGGCGATGGCAAGAACGTGAGAGACTGGCTTTACGTCGTCGATCACTGCCGTGGGATCGAACTTGCGTTTGCTCAAGGACGAACTGGTGAGACCTATAATATTGGCGGCAAAAATGAGCGGACGAATATCGAGATAGTGAATTCGATTTGCGGAATTCTAGACGAATTGCGCCCCCTTTCGGCCGGCAAGAAATACGGTGAATTTATTAAATTTGTCCAAGACCGTCCGGGTCACGACAAGCGCTATGCAATTGACGCGACAAAGATCGAAAGCGAATTGGGCTGGAAGGCCCAGGAGACGTTCGCCGACGCCATTCGAAAAACGGTCGCTTGGTATTTGAACAGGTTCGAGAAGTGAAGTTTTTGTTCACCGGTAATTATGAAGCGGAGTACAATCGAACGCGCATAATAGCGGTAGGACTTGAAAAACTGGGGCACGAAATTGTTCACTTTCCATTTAAAAAAGGATCGCGCGAGATCAAAAACCGCCTCGTAGAGTTAAGCGAGACCTGCGATTACGTTTTCCTGCCCGCGTTCACTCAGTGGCAGGCGCCATTTGTTCGCAAGTCACTTCCAAAGAAAAAGATTATCTTTGACCCCCTCATTTCGCACTATATGACTCGAATCTTCGATTATAAGCTCACGTCACCGTGGAATCCCGCTTCTCTTCTCAGCTACTTCCGAGATCGGCGCTCACAACGTGCTGCCGATCTCGTCTTTTGCGATACCGAACAACATAAAAAATATTTTCACCGGCTCGTGCGAACTCCGCTTAAAAAAATGGAAGTTCTGTATATCGGAAACGACTTCGCCGATTTTTATCCGGCGAAAGAGCCGCGTGACAATCCTCAAGTGTTTCGTGTCGGGTTTTATGGCGGATTTATTCCGCTTCAAGGCGTCCTCACGATATTGAAAGCAGCGGTACTGCTGCGCGACCGGCATCCTCACGAGATAATTGAGTTCGACTTAATCGGCAGCGGTTTCGAGTTCGAAGCCGCCCAAGAATTTGTAGGAAATCATAAACTCGAAAATGTGAAGTTCCCCGGATGGATCCCCTACGATCAATTACGCGAGAGATTACAAAAATTTGATGTGGCGCTTGGTATTTTCGGCGACGGAATGAAGGCGGATTACGTCATACCCAATAAGATTTATCACTATGCCGGTTGTGGCTTACCCATAATAACCAAAGACACTCCCGCAATACGCGAGGTTTTTACCCCAGATCAAAATATCGCCCTCGTAAGCGGGACGCCCGAGGAGCTGGCTAAAAGTATCCTTAAATTAAGAAATGATGCCGCATTACGTGCGGAGCTTGGGCGAAACGCTTTCCAACTGATCAATAACAGTTATAATGAAACGAAAGTAGCCGAGACATTCTTGAAGGCTATTGCGACCCACTTTTAGGACAGAAATGAAAACGTACCGCCGAATATTTCAAGAAGTCTTCCGATTTCGACTTTATTTTATCGGCGCAATGGTCAGCGGGATTATCTGGAGTGCCAGCGAGGCCCAGCTTGCGGTTTACGTGAAACCTCTCTTTGAGAGTTTCAAGCGAGATCCAAAAGCAATCGGAGTCGTCAGCACGAGCTTTCACGACGAAATCGTAAAAACTATAATCATCATCCTCGGTTTTTTTCTGATCTCGTTAGTCGCCGATTTTTGGCATTCGTTTCTAAAGATGTATCTAGGCGATTGTGTATCGGTCGAACTTCGGCGCCGAATGAACAGCAAGTTTTTACGGCTCGATTTAAGTTATCAGAATAAATTGGGTGCCGGGAACAGCAGCCTCTTAAGTCGACTTTTAAATGATACTCAGCAGGTGGAACAGGGCATCAGCCTCTTCACCGACTTTTTGGTACAGCCCCTTTTAATCGGATACTTATTGGTTTGGTTGTTCATGGTCGACTTTCGACTCACTTCGATGGTGTTTGTGGCTCTGCCGATCGTTCTGTTCATTATGAAGTCGATGTCGAAATCTTTGCGCAAATATTCGGGTCGATCTCTCGGTGAGCTTGAAACGATGACCTCGGTTGTAAAGGAAGGGCTCGATGGCATTCGAGTCATCCAATCTTTTAACCTACAGTCCGAACTTGAGCGTCGTTTTGAAGAAGTGGCGGCCAAATATTTGGCGGCACGGAGAAAACTTCAGACGATGAGCGAACTTCCCGGACCGTTGATCAAGATTGTCGCGGCAGTCTTAATTGTTTCTCTGATTCTCTACATGGCGAAGCGGATTTGGAATGGCGAAGCCACTGTCGGCGATCTCATGAGCTATTTAGTCTCGATAGTCATGCTGCAAATGCCGGTCAAAAAAACTCAGGAATCTTACGTCAAGTTTCAGCGCGCACTCGCTTCTGCCGAACGAATATTCGACGTGCTAGATAATGGAATGGAAGTGGTCGACGACCCTGGGGCCATCCCGTTCCCAGCAGACTGGAAAAAGATTGAGTACCGTAATGTCTGCTTCGCTTATGACGAGACACCCGTATTAAAGAATTTCTCTCTCACTATCAATCGCGGTGAGGTTGTCGCTTTTGTCGGCGAAAGCGGAAGCGGCAAGACGACAATCGTCAATTTGCTCGAGAGATTTTTTGAACCTGTCGAAGGACAAATACTGATCGATGGTGTTCCCATTAGAAAAATTAAGATTCAAGAATTACGCAAAAATATTGGTCTCGTAACTCAAGACGTTTTTCTTTTCAATGACTCCATCGCCTACAATATTCAAAGCGGCGACTTTTCGCGCGATTCGAGTCAGGTTCAAATTGCAGCGACCAATGCCAACGCGCATCCGTTTATTACGTCACGCCCAAGTCAGTACACAACTCGTGTCGGTGATCGTGGCGGTATGCTTTCGGGCGGGGAACGGCAACGAGTGAGTATTGCGCGCGCCTTCTTGAAAGATGCGCCGATTTTAATTCTCGACGAAGCAACGTCGGCGCTCGATTCTTCGAGTGAGATCGAAGTTCAAAAAGGTCTCGAAACCCTTATGCAGGGCCGGACCACGCTCGTCATCGCTCATCGTCTTTCGACGGTCGCTCGCGCGCATAAGATTGTCGTCATGAAGGACGGCGAAGTGATTGAGACGGGCACGCATCAGTCTCTCATTGAGAAACAGGGCGAGTACTTTAGATTTCGGCAGCTTCAGGCAACATAGATTTTTTCGGCTTAGAAACGGTAAAGTCACGGCGATGCAGCCAGCCTTTGTTACGCAGCCACAAATAAATCCCGACAGCGACTGTGAACATCACCGCCAGTACAATAAAATAGCCGGATTTGTGATGTAACTCGGGCATATATTCAAAATTCATCCCGTAAACTCCGGCAATGAAGTTTAGCGGCAAAAAGAAAATTGAAAAGATCGTAAGGACGCGCATGACTTCATTTGTGCGTAGCGATTGCTCGTTTGTGATCTGCGATGAGAGAGAAATGTGTAGATTGAGTAAGCTGTTGATGTTCTCGAGGAGTTCGTCGGTATAGAAATAGATGCCGTCGAGTGTCTCGCGCAGGTCTTGGAAAAAGGGCGCTGTACTGGCATCGCCGCTCACCGAAATTTTAGTCAGAACATCTTGGGAGTAACGAAGAATGCGCTTAAAAACAAAAGCCTTACGCTTTAAATAATAACCTTCTTTCAATTTGAACGGCTTCGTACCCTCGGCGCCGAATATCGACATTTCAAATTCCTCGAGCTGATCGAGGCCGTGGTCGATTGGTGTTTGGAAG
>JAYTDP010000148.1:0-10925 GCA_043735865.1 Bdellovibrionales bacterium | reverse complement strand
ATCTCGGATTTTTATAATGGAGAATTCGGGGTCCTTCACATTGATGCGCATGCCGATCTTCGAAATGCGTACCAAGGGTTCACGCACTCTCACGCTTCGATTATGAGAAATGTCTGCGAGTTAGAGTCGGCTCCGAAAAAAGTGGTTCAAGTCGGTATCCGCGATTTCTGTAAAGAAGAATTTGATTTTATCCAGGCGAGCAAAGGCCGCGTCGTTACTTTTTTCGACAACCAACTGAAGAACGCGATGGCTGAAGGCACCAACTGGCGGTCATTATGCGAGAAGATCATCGGTGAACTCCCTGACAAAGTTTATGTTTCATTCGATATCGATGGGTTATCGCCGGATTTCTGCCCGAACACCGGCACGCCAGTTCCGGGCGGATTAAACTTTGACCAAGCGGTTTTTTTATTACGAACGCTAGGTCTTTCAGGCAAAAAGATTGTAGGATTTGATCTCAACGAAGTCGCTCCAGATCCGAACGGCGGCGAGTGGGACGGCAACGTCGGCGCGCGCATGCTCTTCAAACTTTGCGGCTGGGCCGTGACGACAAATAATCGGGCAGACGGTTAAGGATCAATGGCAATGGCAAAAGAAATCACAAAAGTAGGCGGCAAAAAAACCTGGTGGTCCGAAGGCGTTCAGTTTCAATGCCAGGGTTCGGGCAAGTGCTGCACGTCGCATGGAGAATTTGGCTATGTGTTTTTTTCTCCTAAAGATCGAAAATTGGCCGCTCAATATTTGAAAATCTCTGAAAAGCAATTTCGAGATCAATATTGCACAAAAGTTGAGGGTAGTTGGGCGCTCAAAGAGCCTGAGAACAAAAGCCCCGACTGTATTTTTCTAGTTAATAAAAGATGTTCGATTTATGAAGCCCGTCCGACGCAGTGTCGAACTTGGCCTTTTTGGCCTGACGTCATGAACGCCAAGGCGTGGACAAAAGCGGTTGTTGAATTCTGCCCTGGCGTTGGCAAGGGCGAGTTGGTTTCGAAAGAAACGATCGATTCGATTCTTCTTGAGCAAAGCGAAAGCGAAGCTCAAATTCTAAAGGAAAGCTAAGCCCGCTAATTAGCGAGCGTAACGCTTGTTAACAGCTTCGCGGATTTCGGCGCCTTCGATTGAAAGGCGAGTCCAAGGAATAGCCACCAAACGGTCGCCTTCGATCGGCTCCTCAGTTTCTTCACATGTGCCGTAAGTGCCGTTTTCGATTCGAACCAGTGCAAACTCAATTTCCATCAACTGTGTGCGAAGTCGCTCATTCGTTGAAAGGAACTCAGCTTCTTGCAAGGCTTTGTTGGTTTGATCCCCTTCGTCTCCAGATTTGCCGTCTTCTGAAGAACCTAGGTCTTTTCGCACGTCTCTAACGCGGTTTAATATCTCCGCCTTCGTTTCTAGAAGTGCTCTTTTGCACTTTTCCAAAACAGTTTTAGATACTTGCGCCATTCTCTACCCCCCCGGATGAGTACGTCTTATTATCGGTTCCAAAATGGAACTGAACTATTTACACACCATCATGTGCGTCATGCAAGCGGAAAGTGAAAATAGATTAAAACCGGACTTTACACGGGAAATCGAATATATGCGATTAGGCTAGATTTTTAAGGGCATTTGGCACTTTCAAGACTAGTTACGGTCTCAATATGAGATGGAGGTCACTTTGAGTGGCCGCCAGATATTGCTTTCATGAATCCAATATTGGCCGCCCCATGACGCTTCGACCTGGTACCACTCCTCAATCCGATCGAGCCGTTTGAATGCGGTGTACTTGTCGACTTGTCTGATATCAGCCAGTCCGCTTTTCGCATTTGCCTGCTCTCGTAGTTTCGCCACGCCCACCTTTACCGAGAGGCAGCTGTATTTATCAGTCGCGTTTTGTGAATACAGCCAGTGATGTTGGCCGTCTTGATCTTCGACTTCGATCCAACTCCCCTGTTTTTTGAGTGCGACGAGTGGCGTGTACTTCGGCACTGTCCAACTCACTTTATACTGAGGACCCGGGCCTTCGCGAAGGTTGGCTTCGTAAGTGCTCACGCAGATGGCGTGGGCGGCGCTTCCCGCAACCAATGTTGCGAGCAATATGGGGAATGTGAAGAAGCATAATCGCGGAAGTCGAAACATACTCGAATAGTATTACTACTTTTATTTTTCGTGTCTGCTCGACTGGCCTATTTGGGGATTGAGGTCGGGCGAGATCGCTTCGAAGGCAGGGCGACCTAAATCTCGAAATGAGACGGTCTTAATTGGTAGCACTTAAACTGCTATTAATTGATCACTCTTTTGATAGCTGATCAGGCATTAGAGATCCAGCTTTAATCTGATTCGTTAGCTCGATTAAGAGAACCCCTAACTAATGGCTCCTTCGTTGCATATCTAATATGTCATCAAGATGCTTAAATGTTCGATTTAAATCCGGGGGGATTAAAATGAGATACGATAAAATATTAGTTTTCGCGATTGCGATTTTTTCGATCGCGCCGTCAATTTCACACGCTAGAAATAGAAATACTGCCTACCTGCAACTACTTGCAAATGAACAAGCTGCTGCCGATGCCGAAGCTGAGAGACAAAGATTGTACCTACTTAGTATTCCCAACCTCGTAAAGGCTCAGACTGGTAATGCCGTCGGATCATGTGCGATTCAGTTCGGCTACTCTATACTTGGCCTGAACGTGAGTATTTACGATGCTCCCATTTCAGCTTGTGACTGTGCCATTATTAATCAAGGACTCGGAGGCCCTCAAGATGCAGCCGGCTTTCGAACTGCCCTTCAGACAGATAAATTAAATTCGTACGCCATTGTAAGTGATGGGGGCGTTGTTTATGGACTCCGAGATGAAAGTTCGTTGCAGTACCTAGAAATATTGCGATCGATTTACTTAGCAGGAGTAAAAGCGCCGAGCTATTATGGTACTGTAAACTTAAATGTGGCCGAGGCGGTCAATCCGTATACGGGAGTACAAGAAAATTCACGCGCTGGAGTCGTCTACCCACTCATCCATCAAATGTGTGGAACCATGCCGACGGTCAATACACAGACTGCACAAGTGACGGCCCCTACTACTGCTACTACGACGACCACTACAACCGCCACTCAAACGACTACCGCAACTCCAACATATGTTGCCCCTGCGGTAGAAATTGATTATTCGTTGCTTTTAAACTTCTTCGGTTATTGGTAAAAAGTAAGGGGGCTTCGGCTCCCTTATTTTTTCTCGCCTCTTCGAATTTAAATATCTAGAGTCCCAACAACAGGGCAATGATCCGAACCCATTTGATCTTCGAGATGATCGCAATCGGTGAACTTCGCGGCGATTTTCGGGGTCGCACAGATGTAATCAATCCGCCAACCTTTGTTTAGCATGCGTGATTTATTGAAGTTGCTCCACCATGTGTAACGGTGATCTTCGTTTGCGTGAAACTTGCGAAACATGTCGGTGAATCCTGCTTTTAAAAAGCTCGTCATCCATTCTCGTTCTTCGGGTAAAAATCCGCTCTCATCGCCAAGCCTGTCGGGTGCGTAGACGTCAATGTCAGTGTGAGCGACATTGTAGTCGCCAACTAAAATCACTTCTCTGCCCGCTTTTATTTTTTGCTGCAGGTGGAGAGTGAACTCCTTTAAAAATTCTTGTTTAAAATCGTGGCGCTCTTGGCCCGAGCCACCGTTCGGAAAATATACGTTATATAGAAGAAAAGCGCCGTGATCGGTAACAACGAAACGCCCTTCGGTGTCGAATTTTTCTATGCCGATACCGCGATCGATTTGTGAGGGTTCTGTCTTAACGTATGTGATTGTTCCCGAATAACCTGCGCGTTTCGCCGATGACCAATAGCTTTTGTAGCCAACGGGTTCGCGAAACTTGGGCTCGACCTGTTCCAGATGCGCTTTGGACTCTTGCACGCAGAAGATATCAGGCTGTTCTCTCTCAATAAATTCGAGCAGGCACTTTTTAGCGACGGCGCGGATGCCGTTGACGTTCCAGGTTATGATCTTCATGTGCACTCCTTGAAGGGCCTTCTCTTTTGTGGCAAACAATTGAGTCGTAGACAACGCCACTTCAATAACGATTAGCGTTAATTTTAAGGAGATACTATGCCAATGATCGGTCAACCCGCTCCACAATTTACTGCTGATGCAGTTGTGGACAATGGCGATTTCAAATCAATTAAGCTTTCTGATTATCGCGGCAAATACGTCGTTTTGTTTTTCTATCCTCTCGACTTCACATTTGTATGCCCGACCGAGATCACCCAATTTCGCGATTCACTTTCGGCATTCCGATCGGCTGGAGCAGAAGTTCTTGGCTGCTCAATCGATTCAGTTCACTCGCACAAACGTTGGCTCAAGGATGATCTTGGCAATGTTGGTTACCCGCTCCTCGGCGACGTGACGAAACAAATTTCTCGCGATTACGGCGTATTGATGCAGGACAAAGGCATCGCGACTCGCGGTACATTTATTATTGATCCAGAAGGCGTCATCCAATATATGGGCTTTCATAACCTCGATGTCGGTAGCGATTCAGGCGAAATCTTGCGCGTAGTTCAAGCGTTGAAATCAGGCGAGCTCTGCGGCGCCGGATGGAAGCCAGGAACGAAGCACGTAGCGGTGAAGTAAAAGGTAGGCGTTGCCTTTTTGCTCCGCTACACTTCTCTCAATGGCCGACATCCTCTCGCAATTTTGTAATCAGTTTCAGACGCTTTATCCCGGTGTGGTGGCGGCCGATGAGTTGAAAGATCGCGTTGCGCCGCTCGTCTCCACACAAAAAGTCAAATTGCCCGTAAAAGTCATTCAAGATGTCGATGTTGCGATCAAATCGCTTTTCAAATTTTCGCGAACGCCAGAGCAGATTGAGCGCGTGCGGGCTTACATCCGTACGACCGAAACTGCGGCGGAAGCTCAAAAGCAAATTGAAGTACTAGATCACGAGACTCAACAGCTTTCTATGTTGATGGCCTATGATTTTCATTACGATTCTACGACTGGATTGCTTTCGCTGATCGAAATTAACACGAACGCCAGCGGCTTTCTTTTGGCGGATCTAATGTATCGGGCCGATGGAACTGAATGGAATTGCAATAAGAAAGATCCGCGCACGTCTTTACTCGAATCAATCGAAAAGGAATGGGCTGCTTTCGATGCCGGGACCGGCACCGTGCGACCAACTTCTATTGCTATCATCGACGAAGAACCTACGCAGCAGAAAATGTTCCTCGAGTTCGTTATGTATAATTCTTTTTTCAAACAGAATGGAATGAAGTCGCAAATTTTAGATGTTTCGAAATTTTCCAGCGAGTTTAATTTTGTTTATAACCGATTTAATGATTTTACTTTTAAAGAAGAGCGTTCTCGTGATTTAAGAAAAGCGCTTTTAAGCAAGACCGCGTGTTTTTCTCCGCAACCTCGAGAGTATTTGCTCCTCGCGCACAAACAGCGACTTGTGGAGTTTGGTGACGCCAAGGTCAGTCCTTTCTTGATTCCCATAATTGACGTCACCAAATCAAATCCCGAAGAACTTTGGTCTTCTCGCAAAAATTTATTTTTTAAACCAAAAGCGCTTTACGGGGCGAAGGCGGTTTACCGCGGATCTTCGATCAGCCATAAAACTTTCGATCAGATTGTTGGCCAAGACTATATAGCGCAGGAATTCCGCCCGCCGGGGACGGTCGGCGAATTTAAATTTGATTTGCGGTTTTATGCTTATGCGGATCAGATACATCTCGGTATTGCTAGGGCCTACCAGGGGCAGGTCACAAACTTTGCTACTTTGGGCGGTGGGTTTGCTCCACTGGCTTTTGGGAGCTGAGTAGTAAAGCCAACATTTAGATTCTCAAAATACGTTTCTTTCTTGGGTGGTAAGCAATTTGCCCTATTGCTTCCAGATGATTCCGTTTTATGTAGGCTATCGCAATTTTGAATGCTTTTCCCCAGTGAACGATGCGACTCCATGGCCGCAACTTCCATTTTATCTTGAGTGCTAATGCCAACGCACCCGTGAGAGCGCGGATAAATTTATTGTACATCGATCGTGATTTAAAAAGTGCCATGAAATGAATGTGATCATGTGCAATAGCTTTTTCGTAAATTCGGACTTTAAATTTTTGTGCGAATCGATCGAAAGTGATATCGATTTTCTTGCGGTGAAATAAAAGTGTTTTGTTTTTTGGAATTGCCGCTTTCAAGACGAGTTTGAGTGGATTTTTGAACGATAGGGGCCGAGCCACTTTTCGCTTTTTATCTAACAAAAGCGACCCGCCATGTTCGCTTGTAAATTGAGATAGTTTAAATAATGTTTTCTGCTGCATGCAAGCTTCATAACACGAGAATTTAATTGGCGATTTTGTCTCGACATGTTGCGCTTACGCTATTTTTCAAAGTTGCAATGGTCAAACTCTAAAGCGTTGCAAAACCTTCGCCCCGCACCACTGATATTTTCCGCGATCCCCTGGTCGCACCCGAAAATTGACACTCGGCTCGTTACACAATAGCGATCAATAAATGCGTCAAGTTTTTTGAATTTTATTTTGAGTGCTGGGTTTTATGAGTTCTTACCGCGGGAATTTCGGGTGCGAATCTCCTCAACCCTCTGGCCAACACTCAGAAGATTCAACGTCACCCGCACCTAAAACCGCGACCGCTGACCAACGCGAGCAGCTGACGGTCCACTACACACTGGTATCGAGTCTAACATCGAAGAAAACGCAACTGCTCGGCTCGCTCGACCGAATAATGGAGCGTGCGAACCTTCAATACGTGATGCGCGATTGGATTCGAGATCGGTAACTAAAATTTCTGAAGTCATAATCGTGCACGGTACTTGCGGTGTTCCGCCCGCCACGCAGAAAAAAGAAACCGCTTCGACTCGCAACGCAGCTGAATCATCGCTATCGACGACTCGATAACTTCGATCTTCAAGAGCCGTACGAAGTTGAGATATCCAATTCGTCTGCGCTGAAATTTTCGCCAAAGGTTCTTGCTTGAGGGCTGAAGATTCTTGCTCGAGAGCCGCGGATGAGAAAGAAATGTTGCAATACGACTCAACAGAAACAGTTTTCGCAAATGCAGATCCCGCGCCGAATCCTGCACTAAGGGTCAGGGTCAACATCATCAAAAAGGCAAATTTCATAGTTTCTCCGCGCCTTTAGGCACAATTTACAGCTGTGGAGCCGTGAAATGGCAGATTTTGTCAGTAAACTAATGCCATAATAGCCATAGCGTTCGAGCATTTATCTCGGGAAGGACAATTACAATCTGTGTGCCGAAATCTTAAAGCTCATGAATAAGCCCACCGATAAGGACTTGTAATGGGACACATCCGTGCGCGGAACCGCGCTTCAACTTTGAGTTCACTGAAAGCTCCACATCGTGGTGTTCAAACCGATTATACGACATTCGACCAGATCGACGGAACTCATCCTTGGCAGAAGAGTGTACCCGAAGGGTATTTACTTTACCCCGTTCGTCGTCTTCACTACGGAAAAGTAGTCTACTTCAACTTCGAGTTAGCAAAAGAAATGGGACTGATCGAAAAAAATCATTCTCAAACTTTAAATCCACTTCTTGAAAATAAAATTCTCGACGCTTTTAATTTGCGAATCATCAACGAGTTCGATCAAAAAAATTCTGTTCGCTATCATCCCGCCATCGTTAAAAAAAATCAGTACATGGCGACTCGTTACCTTCAACTTCAACATTCAGATAAAAAAGGGCGCACATCAGGTGACGGACGCAGCATCTGGAACGGCGTCGTTCGACACAAGAGCCGCATTTGGGATGTCTCGAGCCGCGGCACAGGCGTCACTGCACTTTCCCCAGGTGCCGTACAAGCGGGCAAACCTTTGAAATCAGGCGCGACTACTTTTGGTTACGGCTGCGGAATGGCTGACATCGACGAACTCGTCGGCGCAGCAATTATGGCAGAGTCTTTTCATTTCCAAGGAATTAAAACCGAGCGCGTCTTGTGCATCATCGATCACGGTGATGGCAATGGCATCGGCGTTCGCGTCGGAGAGAACCTCATTCGGCCTGCTCACTTGTTCATTCATTTAAAGCAGGAAAACCACGAGGCACTTCAGCGAGCCACCGATTATTTGATCGATCGCCAAGTTCAAAATCGCGAATGGTCTATGAATCTTCAGTCGAAGAAGAAATACGAAACCATGCTCGATATTATCGCGACAAGTTTTGCGCAGTTCACTGCCCGCCTCGATCGTGACTACATATTTGCTTGGATGGATTGGGATGGAGACAATGTTCTCGCGAACGCTGGAATAATCGATTACGGGAGTATTCGTCAGTTTGGTTTGAGACACGACGAGTACCGTTACGACGACGTCGAGAGATTTTCGACAAACTTAAATGAACAGCGCGATAAAGCGCGCATGATTGTTCAGGTCTTCGCTCAACTCACGGACTTTCTGCTCACTAAAAATAAGAAGCCACTTCAGGACTTCTCAAATTGCGCGGCGGTCCGCCTTTACGACTGCGAATTTGAAGCAAGCATGATTAAAAATTTCTTGAGACAAACGGGACTTTCAGTGGCGCAAGAAAAATATGTTTTGACCAATTACCCGCAGCTTGTGAAAAAGACTTACTACGCTTATTCACGGCTTGAGCGGATGAAAACCAAAAAGCGTCGCAAAGTAGCTGATGGTGTAAATCGACCTGCTATTCTCGATATGCGCAAGATTTTGCACGTTATGCCCGAAATTTATCAACTTCGAGCAGCCGAAAAGAGATCGCGGGCATTGGATTCGCGGGAATTTTTTGATCTCGCGTTAGCCAAGACTGCGCGGTCATTCGACCGCAAATTGAATCCGGCCCGCAAACACGCCGTCGAGCGCTTTCAGAATGCGTATATTCAGCTCCTCGACAAGTGCGCTAAAAATCGGACTACAGAATTCAAATCCATCGCCGAACGTGCAGTTTTAAGTAGCCCAAAACATCGCATCACGGGCGACGCGCTTCTCTTCATTGTAGACGAAATTCTAAAGTCATTTAAAAAGCTAGGTAGCAAACGTACAATTCAGGTCGCCGTGGACCGCCTCATCGCAGACCAGGTGAACAATACCAAGGCTTTCCAGACACCTATCCCGGCCAAAGCCGAAGAACTTTTCCGCACGTGCCTTCGCCTCATTGACGGTCACAAGGAAAGCATCTAAAAAAGTTCCATGTACATCGTTACCGGAGCCAACGGTTTTATCGGCAGCGCATTCGTGCGCGAACTCAATGGACAAGGAATCGGCAACATCATCTGTGTCGATCCTATTTCATTACGCGCTCGCCCCGAACTTCTTAAAGGTAAGAAGTATGAGGCCTTTATGTCTTCAGATGAACTGCTTGAGTGGGTGAAGTCTGCGGAGAATATGAAAGCCGTCGAAGCTATTTTTCATATCGGTGCCTGCTCTTCAACAACCGAGAAAAATTGGGATTACCTTTATCAAAATAATACTGTTTATAGTCAAATTTTATTTGAAGTGGCCGCCCGCTATTCGATTCCACTTATCTATGCGAGTAGCGGCGCAGTTTATGGAAACGGCGAACACGGGTTTGACGATCAGACTTCGCCCGAAATTTACAGGCCGCTCAATCTGTACGGCAGGTCGAAATGGGAGTTCGATATCTGGGCCCTGAAACAGAAGTCGACTCCTCCCCGCTGGTACGGCTTTCGGTACTTCAATGTCTACGGGCCAAACGAATATCACAAAGGCGATATGGCCAGCGTTGTTTACAAGGCGTCAGAGCAGATTCGCGCTACGGGGACATTAAAACTGTTTAGGTCGCACAATCCAAAATACAAAGACGGCGAACAATTTCGTGACTTCGTTTACGTGAAAGACATCACGAGATGGATGCTCGAAGTTTTCAACGACAAGAAGTATAAATCAGGAATCTACAATCTGGGTGCCGGCAAAGCACGAACCTGGCTGGATTTATCGAAAAATGTTTTTGCGAATCTCGATCGACCGCTCAATATCGACTGGGTTGATGTACCAGAGGATATTCGAAACCAATATCAGTATTTTACCGAAGCCAAGATGGAGGCTCTACAAAAGCAGGGCCTTTCGAAACCTAAATTCCCGCTTGAAGAGGGAATAAAGGATTACGTCACAAAATATTTGACCCAACCGGATCCTTATTTATGAGAATTGGACTCGTGCTTGTTAGCGTTTTGGATTCACGCTCAGTTGGAGAAATAGCGCGAATAGCGGCGGCATTCCCAAATGTCGAACTTAAATTCGTGGGGCTTCGTGTCGGGTTTGATCAGAAGTGTTTTGAGTTTGCCGACAATGGCTCGCAGAAACTTATCGAGGCAAAGACATATGAAAATTGGTCCTCATTCGGAGCCGGGGAATCCGATAGCATTCGAATCGCAATTAATGGCGGTCATGGACTTCGGTATCCCGAGGTACAGAGTGAAGTTGCGCTGTCGCTCGAGGCCATTTGCGCGCAAATTTCAAGCGTCATGGCCGAAGGCTCGGCTCCACTTCAATCTTTTGACCTCATATTTTCGGGACCACAGCCGGAAACCAAATTTAACAGCGACCAACTCTGCGAGTTTATCGAAGAGTGGCGGTCCGTACTCACAAGCGCGCATTTCGTATGTACACAGCCGCAACTCCCGCTGTCGCTGCAAGCATTTTTAGCTCTGAACAAGGTGTTAGAGATTACGCACGGACAAAAAGCGCCACCGCATACCTCGAGGGAAGAAACACAGCAAGGTTTGCGCTTTCCCGAAGAAAAACTTCAAGAATGGCTGACCGCTCTCGGCATCGATATTCACCGAGGCAATGCTTACTCTTCGTTAAAACGTTTGTTGAATGGAAGATTAGCTTCGCAAGACGAGCTACGAGTTTTGTCTGCGGTTGTCCAACAGACAGTTCGTAAACTAACCTGATTTTTTCTTTTTAAACATTCCGAATACGGC